>JAZOST010000031.1:0-31373 GCA_045657285.1 Christensenellaceae bacterium | reverse complement strand
GTTTCAGGAACGTGTAAGGTTCAAGCAATAAAAGTAGGCAAGGAAAATTACGTTGAACAACTTTCAGCAAAGGCTAAAAGTTATAAAAAACCCAAGTCCGAACTTATGGACTCGCTTAAACTTTTAATAAAAACGATAGGTATTATAATTGTACCTATCGGCACTTTATATTTTATTAAATCGTTCGTTTTACTAGGTGTTGACCTAAATCCGTCAATTTTAAGAACTTCAACTGTTGTTATCGGCATGATACCTTCTGGAATGTTTTTGCTTACTAGTTTAACGCTTGCGGTTGGCATTGTTAAATTAGCAAAACACAACACGCTTGTTCAAGACCTTTATTCTCTTGAAATGCTAGCGCGCGTTGACACTATTTGCTTTGACAAAACGGGAACGATAACAGACGGCAAAATGACCGTCCAAGAATTAGTAAACTTGACGGAAGAAGATTTTGACCTAAACAATATAATGTCGTCAATGCTTGGAACTTTAAGCGACAACAACCAAACCGCCATTGCCCTATTTGAACGTTTTGGACAAGACGTTTTATATACGGCTAAAGAATTTATACCTTTCAACTCTGCAAGAAAACTTTCAGCGGTAACCTTTAACGAAGTGGGCACGTTTGCTTTCGGCGCGCCAGAATTTGTTCTTCCTAAAGACGAATATAGTAAATTTGAAGAACAAATAAATTCTTATGCAAAACAAGGTTTAAGAGTTTTAGTGTTAGCAAAAAGTTCTTCGCCCATAAATAACGATACTTGCCCCACAGACTTTACTGCTGTTGCGCTTATAACACTAGTTGACAACGTTAGAAGTGATGCAGTAGACACTATTTCTTGGTTCAAAAACAATGGCGTAGATATGAAGGTAATTTCAGGTGACAACCCCATTACCGTTGCCGAAGTTTCAAAAAGAGCAGGAATTCCCGATTGCGATAAACTTATAAATCTAGAAGGGCTTACAGACGAAGAAGTTTACGATAGCGCTACAAAATATACCATTTTTGGCAGAGTATCACCCGAACAAAAAGCAATACTTATTAGAGCACTTAAAGACGCAGGCCACGTTACAGCAATGACCGGCGACGGCGTAAACGATATTCTTGCACTTAAAGAATCCGATTGCGCTATATCAGTTGCTTCAGGTTCTGATGCGGCAAGAAATTTAGCACACCTCGTATTGCTTGATAATAATTTTAGTTCAATGCCTAAAGTTGTTTACGAAGGTAGGCGTGTTATAAATAACGTTCAAAGTTCAGCGTCGCTTTACTTAATGAAAACGCTATTTACAATGATTTTAGCGTTTGCCACCTTCCTACTACCCTATATGGAAGTGTACCCGTTTGAACTTTCGCAAATGAACCTTTTAGAAATTTTCGTAATAGGCGTGCCGTCTTTCTTCTTATCAATGCAACCTAACGATTCTAAACTAGAAGGTAACTTTATAAACCAAGTGCTAAAAAAATCACTACCAAGCGCACTGCTAATGGTTATTAGCGTTGCAATTATAGAAGTTTTCTATAAAACACTTGGCACAATGCCTATTGAAGTATATAGAACAATGCAAATATTTGCATTGACTTTTGCGGGACTTATCAGTTTATATATGATATCAAAACCGCTTAACAAGTATAGATTTACCTTGTTTATTGCCACACTTATTGTATTATTAGGTGTTTTACTAATAACGATATTCAAGGGGCTACCAGCGCTTAACTTTGTTATTCTTTCCCCTATCAAAGAATACTGGCACCACTTATTACTATTATTTATGGTAATACTAGTAGACGTTCCTCTTCTTATCTTATTTGAAAGAATATGTAAAAAAATAAAGTTTAATTTTAAGCATAAATAACTAGACATAAAAAAAGAACTGACAGAAAGTCAGTTCTTTTTTTATTACAATTTATTATTTATTTTCATCAATAATCTTAATAATATCGCCAATAGTTTTGATATTGACTGCAACTTCTTCTGGAACGGTAATTCCAAATTCTTCTTCAAGATTCATAAGCATTTCAACTACGTCTAACGAGTCAGCGCCTAAATCTTTAACAACTTCTTTTTCTTCGGTAATTTCTTCTACCGGTTTGTTAAGTTGTTTTGATACAAGTTCCTTAACTTTTTCAGCCGTTGTCATATCCTTATTATCCTCCTCTTTTTGTATATGTATATTTTAATATATTTTAATCAAAAAATCAATATATTTATTAAATTTTTTACTCTACTATATATATGTATTATTTTTAGATTTTAGGAATAGATTTGAAACCTTTTTCTAAATCTTCATTAGATAACGGATGGTCTTCCAAAGTTTTATCATTATAGGCAGAATATGCTTTTAAGTCAAAATAGCCAGTGCCAGTAAGACAGAATACAATTTTCTTCTTTTCGCCCGTTTCCTTACATTTTAACGCTTCATCTATAGCAATCTTAATTGAGTGCGAAGATTCAGGTGCAGGAAGAATACCTTCAGATTTAGCAAAAGTAACCGCTGCCTCAAAAATTTCAGTTTGCTTTGCCGTTCTAGTTTCAAAATAACCATCGTGATAAAGTTTTGAAACGATAGGATTCATGCCGTGATATCTTAATCCACCAGAGTGACTTGCCGAAGGCATAAATCCATTACCGAGCGTACACATTTTCATAAGCGGAGTAATTCTACCAGTATCGCCGTAATCGTAAGCATATTTACCGCGAGAAAGTGACGGACAAGATTCAGGTTCAACTGCTATAATTTTATATTTTGCCGTGCCGTTAATAACGTCTTTTACGAAAGGTGCAATAAAACCACCAAAGTTTGAACCGCCACCGCAACAACTAATTAAAAGGTCAGGCTCAACGCCGTATTTATCAAGCGCAATTTTCGTTTCAAGACCGATAATAGATTGATGAAGTATTACGTGGTCCATAACACTACCTAAAACGTACTTGCAGTTAGGTGTGGTAAGCGCTTTTTCGGTCGCTTCTGATACCGCGCAACCGAGCGAACCGCCAGTACCCGGGAATTCTTCTAAAATTTTTCTTCCAACTTCAGTAGTATTTGAAGGGCTAGGAATAACTTTTGCGCCGTAAGTTTCAATAACTGCTTTTCTAAAGGGTTTTTGCTCAGCACTACATTTTACCATATATACCGTAAGGTCTAAGCCGTAATATGCGCACGCCATTGAAAGCGCAGTACCCCATTGCCCAGCACCAGTTTCGGTAGTAAGCGTAGTTATACCTTGTTTTTTAGCATAGTATGCTTGCGGTATTGCCGAATTAAGTTTATGTGAACCTGAAGTATTATTACCTTCAAATTTATAATAAATTTCGGCTGGAGTATCTAAAACTTTTTCTAGGCAGTACGCCCTATTTAGCGGTGAAGGCCTAGTCATTTTATAGAATTCCCTAACTTCTTCGGGGATTTCTATATATTCGTCAGTCATATTAAGTTCTTGCTTTGCAAGTTCCGTACAAAAAACTTCTTCTAAATCTTCTAAAGTGCAAGGCTTAAGGGTTTTAGGATTAAGCGCAGGCTCGTGTTTTTCGGGCATTACCGCGTTAATGTTATACCAATATTTTGGGAATTCACTTTCATCTAGATAAATTTTCTTTGGTATTCTTTTTTCCATAACCATTTCTCCTTTTTAATTTAAAAATAAAACACGGAAATTCGTTTGGGACGAAAATTCCGCGTTGCCACCCAACTGAATAATATTTTAAGGTACAATCATACCCAAGCGCTGTAACGCGCGCTACGCGTCAAAAACTACTACTATTTCGCCTTTACCCTCAATGACCCATTCGCCGAATTTTTATTATTTGCTCACACCAACCGCAAACTCTCTTAAAATAAACTAAACGGTTACTATTTCATCTCATCAGTTTATGTTTTAATAATATACCAAATAAGTACTAAAAGTCAAATAATTTATGCTAAATTAACAAAAATACCATAAGTATTTTTCTTAAGTGATATTTTTTTCTTATATTTTCTTTCACTAATAAGGTCAGTTAGTTCGCCATCAAAATCTAAAGCAATATTATCCTTGCTTAGATTTACTGCAATAAGCACTTCACTTTCGTCATTTTTACGTTTATAAACTAAAGCCCCGTCTTTAGCATAAATAATTTCTAATTCTCCATCAATAAACGCCTTGATTTTTGACCTAATTTCGCCAAGTTTGATATGCCAAGCATAAAGACTATGGTCAATATTATTCCAGTCAAAAAATCTTCTATTCAAGGGGTCTGTGTAGCCTTGCATACCGATTTCATCACCATAATATATACTTGGCACGCCGTACAAAGTATAAGAAAGTAGCGTGGCAATTTTACATCTATCCGTCGCTTTTTTATATTCTTTTCCCGATAATTTAATTTTTGACATTTGGGTTTTATTTAGCCCAGTAACGTCTTTATCTGAAAGCGCAGAAATAAGCCTAAAAGTATCGTGTGTTGCAAGCATATTCATTAAAACGTCAAGCGCTTGTTTTGGATAGTGGTCTAACTGCTCCTTTACAATTTCTAAAAGTTTACCTTCATTTCCAGTTTTAACAAAATTAATTATTGAATTTTTTAGCGGATAGTTCATAACAGAATCAAGTTCGTTTCCTAAAAAATACTCCCTTCTAACGCCGTATGAAACTTTATTTGACGCATCTTCCCAAACTTCGCCTATAATTATCGCGTTATCATCTACACTCTTTACCGCATTCCTTATTCTTCTTACGAAGTGTGCAGGCAATTCATCAACGACGTCTAGCCTAATTCCGCTAACGCCTTTTTTAATATAGTACGATAAAACCCCGTTTTCACCCGTAATAAACTCTATAAAATCTTCATTATTCTTATCGGTTGCAGGTAGCGTTTTAATTCCCCACCAACTTTCATAATCGCTAGGAAATTCCTTAAACCTAAACCACTTAAAATAAGGCGATTTATCGCCTTGATAAGCCCCAAGACTACCATACGTGTTATTCTTATTGAAATACACACTATCACTTCCCGTATGGTTAAATACGCCGTCTAAAATAATCTTTATTCCATTATCTGTTGCTACTTTTATTAAGTTATCAAAATCTTTTTCAGTGCCTAAAAGTTCATCTATTTTTAGGTAATCCGCCGTATCGTAGCGATGGTTTGAATATGCCTTAAATATAGGGTTAAGATATATAGCCGTAACGCCTAGCGTTTTAAGATATGGTATTTTTTTCGTAATACCTAATAAATCTCCACCAAAAAAATCGTTGTTTAGAACTTCGCCTTCTTCGTTAGGTGAAAATATGGGGTCGTCATTTAAATTTGTATGAAGGATTTTGCCTTTTTCTATTTTTTTATTCTTTCTACCTACGTTAAATCTGTCGGGAAAAATTTGATAAATTATACCCCCTTTTAGCCAAGTTGGAGTGTTATAATTAGGCTCATAAACTGAAAGTTGAAAGTAGTTTATTCTATCACTTAAAACGCCGGTATAGTCACTTCCAAGCGAAATATACTTTCCATCTGCAATAAAATAATACCAGTAAAGCCCTTTAGACAATGATAAATTACACTCAAAAAAGTCGCCACAAAAATTAAGGGCAACTTTTTTTTCAATATCATAGCCGTCTTTTTTTATTTTAAGTTCAACTTGCTTAAAATCACCTTTTACACGAAGGGTAAAATCTTCCCCACTAGGCACGGCACCTATTATGCTTTTATAAAATTTATCTAAAGGATTATAGTGCATTTTATTTTATAGGTTTTAAGTTCCAAATATTATTAGCGTAATCTCTAATACTTCTATCCGCAGCGAACACACCCGCAGTCGCAATGTTGTTAAGGCTCTTTTTCGCCCATGAAAGTTTATCTAAATAAACGCTGTCAGCAACTGCATGAATATCGCAGAAAGAACCAAAGTCCGCCAAGCACATATACGGGTCGGCAACGGGGCTATTTGTCAATAAGTATGCCGAAATATCAGCAAAAGACTGACCATTAAAGCCTTTATTAAGCGCGTTTATAACACCTTCTAGTTTTTTATTATCCGCGTAGAATTGTGTAGAATTATAGCCGTGAGCCCATAGTTTATCAACTTCTTTAGCAGTTAAGCCGAAAATAAATATATTATCTCTACCGCATTGTTCTGCCATTTCAACGTTAGCGCCGTCAAGCGTACCTATAGTAAGCGCGCCATTAATCATAAACTTCATATTACCCGTTCCGCTTGCTTCTTTTCCTGCTTGTGAAATTTGTTCGGAAATTTCAGTTGCAGGCATAAGTTTTTCCGCCATTGAAACGCAATAATCTTCCATATAAACAACGCTTAATTTTTTGCTTACTACAGGGTCTTTTTTAATCTCTTCGCTCAAGCAACAAATAAGTTTAATAATTTGCTTAGCAAAATAATACCCAGGCGCTGCCTTTGCCCCAAATATAAACGTTTTAGGCGTCATTTCTTTATTTGGGTTTTCTTTCAATTCGTTATAAAGTGAAATAATATAAAGCGCGTTTAGTAATTGACGCTTATATTCGTGCATACGCTTTGCTTGAACGTCAAAAAGTGAATCAGGATTTATCTTTACGCCTTGCTTTTTCATAGCAAAATCGCAATATTGCATTTTCTTTAGTTTTTTGATTTCGTTAAGCCTATCAAGTACTGCTTTATCGTTTTCAAATTTCTTAAATTCAATAAGTTTACTAGCGTCAGAAACGTAGCCGTTGCCTATACAATCATCTAAAAGAGAGCAAAGTTCGGGGTTAGATTGACAAAGCCATCTTCTATGAGCAATACCGTTAGTAACGTTAGTAAAACGTTCGGGATAAACGTCGTAAAAATCCTTAAATATACTATCTTTTATAATATCACTATGAAGCGCTGAAACGCCGTTTACGTGGTGAGATGCTACAACTGATAAATTTGCCATTTTAATTTGGCCGTGAGAGAAAATACTCATTCTATCAATTTTACCCCAGTCTCCAGGGAATTTATTCCACATATCCGCGCAGAAACGCTCGTTGATTTCTTTCAAAATCATATAAATTCTTGGAAGTCTTCTTTGAATTAAGTCTTCACTCCATTTTTCAAGCGCTTCACTCATAACGGTGTGGTTAGTATAAGCAACCGTTCTAGTTACAATACTCCACGCATCATCCCAAGAATAGCCGTTTTCGTCAATTAAAATACGCATAAGTTCAGGGATACAAAGTGCTGGGTGCGTATCGTTAATATGAATTGCCGCTTTATCGGGAAGACTATCAAGCGAGCCATATCTTCTCTTATGGTCTTTAATAATATCTTGAAGAGATGCCGAAACAAGTAAATATTGTTGTTTAAGCCTTAAAGATTTACCTTCAAAGTGATTATCGGACGGATATAAAACCTTTGATAAAAGATCCGCTTCGTTATCTTCTTGCATACTTCTCATATAGTCGCCTTGGGAGAAGGTTTTCATATCAAATTTGCGTATGTTATGCGTTTTCCAAAGTCTTAAAATAGAAACTGCTTCGCTATCTTTACCAGAAATCATCATATCGTACGCTACGGCTTCAACTTCTTTAGCGTCGTAATGTTCAACCGTAAGACCGTTTTCAGTCCATTTTTCTTCAATATGTCCGTCAAATTTTACGGTGAAAGATTTATCTAACCTTTGGGTAAGCCAAACTTCGCCACCTGGTAGCCAAATATCAGGAAGTTCCATTTGCCATCCGTCAACAATTTTTTGCTTAAACAAGCCGTATTCGTATCTTATTGAATAACCCATTGCAGGATAGTTTTGAGATGCTAAAGCATCCATAAAGCAAGCGGCAAGCCTACCTAAGCCACCGTTACCAAGACCAGCATCAGGTTCAAGTTCATAAAGTTCTTCCATTGAGCAGTTAAAGCCATTTTTAAGTGCTTTTTCAAAGACCTTATCTAAACTTAGGTTGTAAGCGTTATTTTTGAGCGATTGACCAAGCAAGAATTCCATACAAAGATAATAAACACGTTTTCCACCTTTTGTACGAGTTTTCTTGTTAAAAGCACCACGCTTTTCTAGTAAAATATCTCTTACGCATAAAACTAGCGCCTTGTAAATTTGCTCTTTCGTCGCTTCTTGCGGAGTTACACCGAAATACTTTGAAAGTTTTGAAGTTAAAAGCGCAATTGCATCTTTTTCGGTTAAGTTAGCCATTTAAATTCTCCTAAATTCTCTTTATTTGTAAAGTTCTTCGTATTGTTTAGCCTGATTATTCCAAGAGAAATCTACGGAGATTACTCTTTCCATAAGTTTTAGCCAAGTTTCTTTGTCGTTAAAAGTTCTAATTGCTTCGTGAATAACGTGAAGCATATCATACGCGTTATAATCGTGGAAAGTAAAGCCGTTACCACTTTCACCATTAAACGCTTTAATACTATCGTTAAGACCGCCAGTTTCTCTAACAATAGGAACTGTTCCGTAACGGCTTGCAATCATTTGAGATAGACCACACGGCTCCATTTTAGAAGGCATTAAGAATATGTCTGCGCCTGAATAAATTTTACGCGACAAATCTTGATTATACGCAATAATCGTTGCACATTTACCTTTATAAACGCTAGCAAGATTGGTAAAATAATCTTCGTACATCTTTTCACCCTTGCCAAGTATAATTACTTGAACGTCACTAGCAAGTAGCGTTTCAAAGGTATGTTTTACAAGGTCCAAGCCTTTATGCCCTACTAAACGCGATATTATTGCGATTATAGGAACGTCTTCTCTAACGGGAAGCGAAAGCATTTTTTGAAGTTCTGCCTTACATACTTTTTTACCTGACATATCCGATAAAGAATAGTTTGCAAATAAATATTTATCAGTTTCTGGGTTATAATAATCAACGTCAATGCCGTTTAATATACCCGTTAATTTATGCTCGTTTTTCTTAATAATATTTTCAAGTCCATGCGCAAAAAACGAATACTTAATTTCATTAGCGTAAGAAGGGCTTACGGTTGAAACGATATCACTCATTTCAATAGCGCCTTTCATTAGGTTTACCGCGCCATCAAATTCAACAAAGTTTCTTAAGTTTTCAGAAAAACCAAAAAGTGAACTAAAAGTATCCATACCATATATGCCTTGATATTCAATGTTATGGATAGTGAAAATAGTTTTGATTTTTCTAAAGTTCTCGTCGCCGTAATACATACCTTTAAGGTAAATAATAGAGCCAGCTGACTGCCAGTCGTTACAATGAAGAACGTCAGGGTAAATATTTAACCTTGCGATAGTATCAAGACACGCTCTTGAATAAAAAGCAAAACGTTCGCCGTCATCATAAAAGCCATAAATGTTGCCTTCACGCTTAAAATAATATTCATTATCTAGAAAATAAAAGGTAACGCCTTGGTATTTATAAGTAAAAACACCACAATACTGCGAGCGCCAACCAACTGATACGTTAAAATTAGTTAAAAACTTAAATTTATTGCGATATTCATCTTTTATACCACTATACAAAGGCAAAATAACGCTAATATCTAATTTTTTATTTTTAGCAAGCGCTTTTGGAAGCGAACCTAAAACGTCCGAAAGACCGCCCGTCGCAATAAACGGTGCGGCTTCAGAACCTAAAAAGATAATCTTCTTCTTTTGAGAAACAGTAATTTTAGGAAGTTTATTAGTTTTTACTTCCGTATCGTTTTTCTTTGGTAAGGTTTTAGTCGTGGTTTTTTTTGTTGCCATAACATGTCTCCTTAAATCATTATACCTTTTGAAATGTAGAACGGATGATTATCACTACCAGATAAATTCCTTCTATCGGTAATGGTAACGTTTTTATCCGTAATAATACAATTTATAGCGCAATTTTCACCTATAACGGTATTTTGCATTATAATACTATTCTTAACTTTAGTACCCCTTCCAACTTTTACGTTACGGAAGATAATACTATTTTCCACTTCGCCTTCAATAGTGCAACCGTCGGCAATCATAGAATTTTTTACTATTGACGTATTGCCGTATTTTGTAGGAGCAGAGTCCCTAATTTTAGTAAACACACTTCTATCGCCGAAAATTTCTTGTCTATTTTCTTTATCTAAAAGTGCAAGGTTACTTTCGTAATATGCTTGAAGTGAAGAAATACAAGCGTAAAAACCTTTTTGTTCGTATGCCATAATCTTCAAACTGCTAAGCGAATTTTTAATAATATCCGACATAAAATGTGTTTTATTTTGAGATATACTATCTGTAACTAGATTGTATAAAAGTTGTCTTTTCATAACAAAAATATTAGAGAATACGTTTGCTTTTAATCCATCACTCTTTTCTCTAAACTTAACTGCCGTTACTCTACCATCAACAATATCAAAAGTGGTTGTTTCTTCTTCATCATCAATCACCCTATTTTTATAAACCAAGGTAATATCTGCACGATTTTTAATATGGTTTTCTAAAACTTCATTATAATCAATTCTACAAATTGCGTCGCAATCAGACATAACCACGTATTCTTCGTCCGCACGTGATATAAAGTTAGTTATACCCTTAAGTGCTTCAAGCCTAGTGTTGTATAAACTACTGCTTTCTTTATCGCCGTATGGTGGAAGGATTATAACACCGCCGTCTTTTCTTGCAAGGTCCCAGTCTTTACCGCTACCTACGTGGTCCATTAGTGATTGATAATTTCTTTTAGTAATAATACCAACAGTATCAATACCTGAATTTACCATATTTGATAAAGTAAAGTCTATAAGACGATATCTACCGCCAAAAGGAATTGAACCTAAAGTTCTTCCCCTTACAAGTTCGGGTAAATTATCATCGTGAATATTTGAAAATATAATTCCTACTGCACGCATTAGCCTTCTACCTCCTCAGGATTTTTATCAATCATTGCGCCACCTAAAATAGTAGTGCCGTTTGGTATGGTTACGTTTCTACCTATAACCGCTATTCCCTTGCCATCTTCTTTCGGTTGACCTATAACGCTATTTTCACCTACTTTGGTTTCTTCATCAATGATAGAATACTCTACTTTAGAATCTTTACTTATTTTTGCGCCCGACATAATAATACTATTTTTAACGATAGCACCTTTTTCAATGGTAACGTCACTAGCAAGAATAGAATTTTCCACAGTTCCATAAATTTCGCAACCAGACATAATTATGCTGTTAACACTTTTAGCGCCGTCACCAACGTAATGAGGAGGTGCAAGCGGGCTTCTTGATTGAATTTTCCACGAAGAATCCGTAACGTCAAATTTAGGATTATCGCCTAAAAGGTCCATATTTGCTTCAAATAATGAATCAATAGTTCCTACGTCTTTCCAGTAGCCTTCAAATTCATATGCCATCATCTTTTCGCCATTTTTAAGCATTGTAGGAAGAATATCTTTACCAAAATCGTTAGAAGAATTTTCTTTCTTACTATCTTCTTCAAGGTATTTGTATAGTTTTTTAGCACTAAACACATAAATACCCATAGATGCGAGTGTTGACTTCGGCTTTTTAGGCTTTTCTTCAAATTCGTAGATAGAGCCGTCTTCATTAGTATTTAATATACCAAAGCGTGACGCTTCTTCAATAGGTACGTTTATAGCCGCAATAGTACAATCCGCATCGTTTAATATGTGGTAGTTAAGCATTAACGAATAATTCATTTTATAAATGTGGTCGCCCGATAAAATTAAAACGTAATCGGGGTCAAATTGCTTAATAAAATGAATATTTTGATATATTGCGTTAGCAGTACCTTTATACCAGTCCGAAGAATCTTTTGCTTGGTATGGCGATAAGATATGCACGCCACCAAACGCTCTATCAAGGTCCCATGGTTGTCCGTTACCGATATAATCGTTTAATACTAATGGTTGATATTGTGTTAATACACCAACCGTATCAATGCCTGAATTTACGCAGTTTGAAAGCGGAAAGTCAATAATTCTATACTTTCCACCAAACGAAACAGCAGGTTTTGCTATATTGTTAGTCAACGCGTAAAGCCTACTGCCTTGTCCGCCAGCGAGCAACATTGCTACACATTTTTTCTTTCTTATCATATATAACTCCTTAAAGTTTTTTACTTAAAACAAAATATACACCCGTAAACTTTGGCAAGGTTATGCAAATTGAATTTGCCTTTCCGTGTGCGGTTTTTCTTACCGACTTAAACGTTCTTCCCTTAAAAGTCCCACTGCCACCAAACTTTTTATCATCAGCGCAAAGAAGTACTTTGTATTCGCCTTTATCTACGCCTATGCGATATTTATAATAGTCATTACCCGAAAAGTTCATTACCGCAATAATTTTATTACCCTTTTTATCACGCCTTTCAAAAGCAATAACGTTATTATCACGTTCGTCGGCACTTATCCACGAAAATCCATCCCAAGAATTTTCTATTTCATATAACGCGGGGTTATTTTTATAAATGGAATTTAATTCAGTTTGAAACTTATATAGTTTATCGTGAAGTTCAAACTTTCTCATAAAGAACTCTAATCCTTCTTTATAATCCCACTCCTTGAATTGTGCAAACTCATTACCCATAAAGGAAAGTTTTTTACCGGGGTGCGCGTACATATACATTAAAAACGTTCTTAAATTGCAAAACTTGGTATAAACGTCGCCGGGCATTTTGTCTAAAAGAGATTTCTTGCCGTGCACAACTTCGTCGTGAGAAATAGGTAATATATAATTTTCACTAAAAGCGTAGCAAAGCGAAAATGTCAATTTATCGTGGCAAGTTGATTTAAAATACGGGTCATATTCAACGTATGAAAGCACGTCGTTCATCCACCCCATATTCCACTTATAGTTAAAACCTAAACCGCCTTTATCAACGGGGCCTGTAACCATTGGAAACGAAGTTGATTCTTCCGCAATCATAAGCGCATTTTGATACTGACTAAAAATATAAGAATTTAACTTTTGAAAAAAAGCAATCGCTTCAAGATTGTAATTTCCACCGTTTACGTTAGGTACCCATTCTCCTTGCTTTCTATCATAATCTAGGTAAAGCATTGAAGAAACGGCATCAACCCTTAAGCCGTCAACGTGATATTTTTCAAAAAAGAAATTAGCAGAAGATATTAAAAAACTTTGAACTTCAGTCTTTCCCCAGTCAAAAATTCTAGTACCCCAGCCCTTATGTTCTTTTAGCGTAGGTTGAGAGTATTCATAACAAGGATAGCCGTCAAATTCGTACAAGCCGTGTTCGTCTTTAGGAAAATGTGCGGGAACCCAGTCAATAATTACGCCTATACCTTTTTTATGGCAAGCATTTATAAAATACATAAAATCTTTAGGCTCACCAAATCTAGACGTAGGCGCAAAATACCCAGTAACTTGATACCCCCACGACCCATCAAAAGGATATTCCGTAATAGGCATAAGTTCAACGTGAGTATAGTTTGACGAAATTAAATATTCGGTAAGTTCGTCAGCATACTCTTTGTAAGTATAATAGTCGCCGTTTTCGTGCCTTTTCCACGAAGCAAGGTTTACTTCGTAAATATTCATAGGTTTATCGTACGGCGCATCTTTTTTAGTAAAATAATCTGCGTCTTCCCAACAAAAGGAGTCAATATCATACACAATTGATGCGGTATTTTGCGGTTTTTCAGCATAAAAGGCAAAGGGGTCTGCCTTATTTACCGTTTTCCCGCGTGAAGTTATAGCGTATTTATATACGTCGTAATTTTTAACTCCTTCAACGAAAACCTCGTAAATTCCGCCGTCCGTAATTCTATTCATAGGCGCTATTTTTTTATCCCAGCCGTTAAAATCCCCTACGACTGAAACACTTTTTGCTCTTGGAGCCCACGTTCTAAAAAAAACGCCTTTTTTTCCGTCTTTTTCGCCTATATGCGCACCAAAAAATTCATAACTTTTGAAGTTATTGCCTTGGTGAAACAAATATTCCGGAACGCCGTAGTCTTTTTCGGCTACTTTTACCCTTTTTTTAGCCATTAAAGAATATATTCTCCCTTTTTCTTGGGTGCGCTTTCCATTTGCGCTTTAGTTTGTTCGTAACCTTTTCTACCAAAGAGTGCGTAGGTTGCATTTTTGCCTCCTTCTACCCCCGGTTGGTTAAAGGTGTCAATGTTAAGCATTGCACCTGTATAAGCGGTTTCAAGTTCAAATAGATATAAAAGTTCACCAATGGTAAACGCGTTAACTTCTGGAAGCATTATAGTATAGTTAAGTCTATTTGCAGTAGTAAGCGCGTATTCAGTAGCAAGCCTTTCAGTGTTGATAAGTTCACTCATAGTATGTCCGCATAAGAAGTTAACGTCTGGCATATCTTCACAGCCGTCGCTAATGGTAACTTCTGCGCGGAATTTTTCTACGCCTATAATAGTTATAACCTTATCAAAAGGTCCTTCGCGATATAATTGCACTTGAGAGTGTTGGTCGGTAACGCCAAGCGCTTTAACAGGCGTTTGACCTGCATAAACAAAATTGCCGTCGTTATCTTGTGCTTTACCTAAACTTTCGCCCCAAAGTTGACAATACCAGTCCGCAATATATCTTAAACTATCAGCATATGGCATCATAACTGAAATGTTTTTGCCGTTCTTCATTGCAAGATATTCTAAAAGTGCTGAAAGAAGCGCAGGGTTCTTTCTAAAATCTTTTTTAGAACATAATTTATCCATATATGCTGCACCGGAAAGCATTACCTTAATATCAATACCCAATACTGCTGCAGGCAATAAACCTACTGGGCAAAGTTCAGAAAACCTTCCACCAACGCCATCTGGAATATAGAAAGTTTTAAGACCTTCTGCTTTTGCAATTTTAATTAAGTTACCCTTACTTGCCGAAGTAGTAGCAATCATATGGTCTTTGGCCTTTTCGCCGTATCTTCTCTTTAAGATATCCCAAATGATAAGGTATTGCGACATAGTTTCACTAGTAGCGCCACTTTTCGTTACAACGTTAAAAATAGTTTTATCTAAATCTAGTATATCTAAAAGTGAAGCCATTCTTTCAGGGTCAACGTTATCTTCTACGTAAAATTTTGGTGCTTTTCTTTTTGACCTTTTAAGCTCGTTATGTCTTAAATGACAAAGAGATTGAAAAACTGCAGTTGGGCCAAGAGCCGAACCACCTATACCAAGCACTACAAAGTTATCGCATTTGCTTCTAATTTCCTTTGCGGTTTTAATTATATCTTCAACTATTTCGTCTTGGTTATATGGAAGTTCAGTCCACCCCATCATGCCTTTGCCACGATTTGCATTAACGGTGTTAAAAGCATTTTCCGCAAGTTTTTTATTTTTCAAAAGAGCGTCTGCGCTAAACCCTTCTTTTTCGCCAACGTATTCTTTCATCATGTTATTGTAGTCTAATTTTAGCGCCATGCTTTTGCGCCACTCTTTACTCATTCTCATTATAAAAAATCTCCTTAAATTTTTGTACATAGTTATTATAAAATAACTATGAAATAAAGTCAATATAAGCAATGCCAAAAAAAGGAAAAAGATTTCTCTTTTTGTTTAGAGAAATCTTTTGTAACATTAGCCTTGCATATCTTTGATTTGCTTTTTAAGTTTTTCGCGCATATCAATATACTTATTAAGTTTTTCCTTTTCGGCATCAACTAATTGTTTTGGCGCTTTAGCAAGGAATCCTGCATTTGCAAGTTTTCCACTTGCTCTTGCAATTTCACTTTCAACACCTTTAAGTTCGGTGTTAAGCCTTTCAATTTCTTGTTCAAAATTAACAAGTTCGCCAAGCGGTATAAATAGTTCAGCGCCATCAAGAACTTGTGATACGCATTTTTCAGTAAGAACCTTCTTGTCTTCAATAAACACGATATCCGTTACGCCTGCAAGTTTCTTAATGTAAGTTGCACCATTTTTAATCGCTTTCTTCTTTTCAGAAATAACGTATAAACTTACTTTTTTAGATGCAGGTGCGCCCGTTTTAACTTTTACGTTACGTAGCGTTTTAATTATTTCTTTAATAAGTTCTATTTCTTTTACTGCAACGAAATAATTTTTTCTATCATTATATCTTGGATATTCAGAAACGATTAACGCACCTTTTGAAGAAGGTATTTCGCTATAAATCTTTTCAGTAACAAACGGAACGAACGGATGTAATAATTTAAGAATTTCAGTTAGAACGTGTACTAACACGCTAAGTGTATCACTAGTTGCCCTTTCATCTTCGCCGTAAAGTACAGGTTTAGTAAATTCAATATACCAGTCACAAAAATCGTTCCAAACGAAATCGTATAAAATCGCAAGTGCAACGCCCATTTCGTATTTTTCCATATTGAGCGTTACTTCTTTAGTCGTTTTGTTAAGTCTTGTTAAAATCCACTTATCAGCACTAGAAAGTTTGCAATCACTAATAGCGTGAATATCTTTATTTTCAGCATTGAGAAGAACGAATCTTGAAGCGTTCCAAACTTTGTTCATAAAGTTTCTTGCACCTTCAATCTTTTCGTCAGAGAATCTCATATCACTACCAGCGGCAACACCGTTAATAAGTGAAAATCTTAAGGTATCAGCGCCGTATTTAGCAATAACTTCAGTCGGGTCAATACCATTACCTAAAGACTTGCTCATTTTTCTACCTTGAGAGTCACGAACTAGACCATGAATTAGAACGTCCTTAAACGGAATTCTATTCATATGTTCTAAGCCAGAAAAAATCATTCTAGCAACCCAGAAGAAAATAATATCATAACCGGTAACTAAAACGTCGGTGGGATAGAAATATTTTAGGTCTTCCGTCATTTCGGGATAGCCGAGAGTTGAGAACGGCCAAAGTGCTGAAGAGAACCACGTATCTAAAACGTCTTCATCTTGCTTTATTTTAGCACTACCGCACTTGGTACATACTTTTACGTCTTCTTTGCTGATAATCATTTCGCCACAATCTTGGCAGTAGTACGCTGGAATTCTATGTCCCCACCAAAGTTGACGCGAAATACACCAGTCCCTAACATTTTCCATCCAACTGAAGTAGATTTTAGAAAATCTTTCGGGTGTAAATTTAATTTTTTTCTTCCTAACTACGTCAATAGCAGGTTTAGCAAGCGGTTCCATTTTTACGAACCATTGTTTTGAAACTATAGGTTCTACCGTATGGTGACATCTATAGCAGTGCCCTACGTTGTGGTGAAGGGGTTCAATTTTTTCTAAACTGCCGATTTGTTTTAATTCTTCAACGATTTTTTCTCTACAAACAAGTGCGTCTAAACCTTGATATTTACCCGCTTTTTCGTTCATAGTTCCGTCGTCGTTCAATACTTTAACCGTTTCTAAGTTGTGTCTTAAGCCAACTTCAAAGTCGTTGGGGTCGTGTGCAGGAGTAATTTTAACTGCGCCAGTACCAAATTCAAGTTCAACGTATTCGTCTGCGACAATCGGAATTTCTTTATTTACGATAGGAAGAATAAGTGTTTTACCTATAAAACTTGCATATCTTTTGTCTTTTGGGTTTACCGCAACTGCAGTATCGCCAAACATAGTTTCAGGACGTGAAGTCGCAACGGTAACGTACTCATCACTATCTTTTACTTGATATTTAACGTACCAAAGATTGCTATCTTCTTCAACATATTCAACTTCAGCATCAGAAAGCGCAGTCTTACATTCGGGACACCAGTTAATAATTCTGTCACCACGATAAATAAGACCTTTTTCGTATAAGTTAACAAATACTTCTTTTACGGCTTTAGAGCATCTTTCATCCATGGTGAAAGCAAGTCTTGACCAGTCGCAAGAAGAACCTAAAAGTTTAAGTTGTTCAACAATTCTTCCGCCGTACTTGTCTTTCCAAGCCCACGCTCTTTCTAAAAAACCTTCCCTACCAACGTCGTTTTTGGTAAGACCTTCTTTTGCCATTTGTTCAACGATTTTAACTTCAGTAGCAATAGACGCGTGGTCAGTTCCAGGTAGCCATAATGCACTATAACCTTGCATTCTCTTAAAACGAATAAGTGTATCTTGCAAAGTCTCGTCAAGGGCGTGCCCCATGTGAAGTTGCCCCGTTATATTTGGTGGAGGTATAACGATAGTAAACGGAAGTTTTTCTACATCAACCTTCGCCTTAAAGCAACCTTTCTTTTCCCAGTTTGAATAAATTTCGTTCTCAAACGATTGTGGGTTGTAAGTTTTTGCCATATCCATAATAGGCTTTCTCCTTTTTTGTAGCCATATTATTATACTTAATAATAAAACCAATGTCAAACAATATTTGTCGCCGTTGTCAAATAAAATGCCAAAATCATAAAATAGACTATAAAAAATAAAAAATGGAGAAATTAAATGAAAAAATTACTTACACTTTTATTTTCGTTAATTCTAAGCCTTTCTTGCTTTACTGGTTGCAATAAAAGCGACAAAGAAGTAATTGAACTTAACGAAGTTACTCACTCCGTTTTCTACGCTCCGTTATACGTTGCGATTGAAAACGGGTATTTTGATGAAGAAAACATTGAAATTAAACTAACTAACGGCGGTGGCGCGAACAATTCAATGACGGCACTACTTTCCGGCACCGCTGACATAGGCTTAATGGGTCCCGAAACGGTTATTTACGTTCAAGGTCAAGATAAGGCGGACGCTCCTAAAGTTTTTGGTCAATTAACCCAAAGGGACGGCTCTTTCCTAGTTTCAAGAAATCCTGAGCCAGATTTTGAGTGGACTTCACTACGTGGCAAGGAAATACTTGCAGGCAGAAAAGGTGGCGTTCCAGCAATGACCTTTGAATACATTTTGAGCGAATTAGGCATGCAAAATAACGTTGATTACACCCTTAACTTTGACGTTCAGTTTAACCTTATGACTAGCGCGTTTATATCAGGCGTTGGCGATTATTGTACAGTATTTGAACCCACTGCTTCGGAATATGAAGCAAACGGAACTTGGCATATAGTTGCTAGCGTAGGCGAGCAAGGGGGCGAAATTCCCTACACTTCGTTTATAGCGCTTGAAAGTTATCTTGAAGAAAACGCCGAAACCGTTGAAAAATTTATGAAGGCACTTAAAAAAGCACACGAATTTATTGATTCGCACACTGAAAGAGAAGTTGCCGAAGCAATTGTAAAACAATTCCCATCAACGACAATAACGTCAATAGAAACTTCGCTTAAGAGTTACAAAAATATCAACGCATGGAAGACTGACCTTATTGCAACTGAAGCAAGTTTCAATAGACTTCAAGACATAATGATAAGCGCAGGCGAACTAGATGCGCGCGTGGATTTTGACGACCTTGTAGATAACAGCATTGCCGAAAGAATATTCGGCTAAATAAAAATTTTTACGGCGGAAAAATTATGAATAAACTTTTAGAAATAAAAAACGTATCGCTTACCTATCAAACGCCAGATGACGAAATAAATGCAGTTAAAGATTTATCGTTTGACTGCAGGGAAGGCGAATTTTTATCAATAATAGGCCCTTCAGGTTGTGGAAAAACAACGCTACTCTCTTTAATTGCGGGACTTATAAAACCGACTTCTGGAAAAATATTAATTGACGGAAAAGACGTTACTGAAAAAAACGACCTTGGATATATGCTACAAAAAGACCATCTTTTCCCTTGGCGCACGATTGAGAAAAACGTTTTGCTTCCGCTTGAAATTAAAAAAAGAAAAACAACTGCGGAAATAAATTTTGCTAAATCATTACTTAAAAAATACGGACTATACGAATTTAGAAAAAATTATCCCGCCCAACTTTCAGGTGGTATGCGACAACGTGCCGCGCTCATTAGAACGCTAGTTTCTAATCCCAGATTACTTCTTCTTGACGAGCCGTTTTCCGCACTTGACTATCAAACGAGACTTGCTGTTTGCGACGACGTTTTTAACATCATAAAACAAGAGCAAAAAACTACCGTTTTAGTCACTCACGATATATCCGAAGCAATCTCTATGTCTGACATAATCATAGTACTTTCTGAAAGACCTGCAAAGGTGAAATCTATATTTGCACCAAATATTATTGGCGACACACCATTAAAGCGTAGAGAAAACAAAGGGTTTGGCGAACTATTTGAAAAAATATGGAAGGAGTTAAACTAATGAAGAAAGAAAAATCTTTTTCTAAGGAACATTTCCTTTATATAAAAAAATTAAAAAGAGAAAAAAGTATAGTTTGGATTTTACGCTTTACAGTGCTTATCGCGATACTTGGGTTTTGGGAACTTCTCTCCTATCTAAATATTATTGACACGTTTATATCTAGTTCCCCGTCTAAAATTGCGGTAACGTGCGCAAAACTTTTTGCTGAAGATAACCTAATTTATCATATAGGCGTTACCTTATATGAAACGCTTTTAGGGTTTATTATTGCAGTTGTTTTAGGCTATGTTATTGCCCTACTACTATGGTGGTCAGAGCGCACAAGAAAAGTTTTAGAGCCGTATATCGTTGTGCTAAATAGTTTACCTAAAATTGCCCTTGGACCTATAATCATAATTTGGTTTGGCAGTGGAAGTAAGGCAATAATATTTATGGCAGTACTTGTTGGAATTATAGTTTGCATTATGACTATGCTTGCAGGATTTATGGAAACAGATAAAAATAAAATACTACTCCTAAAATCAATGGGTGCAAATAAATTCCAAATCTTAACGAAACTAGTTATCCCCGGCAGTTTTTCCACCCTTATAAGCATGCTAAAAATTAGCGTAGGTATGTCGTGGATAGGTTCTATTATGGGCGAATATTTAGTTTCTAAAGCGGGACTTGGTTATTTAATAGTTTACGGCGGGCAAGTATTTAAGTTAGATTTAGTAATGGCATCCACCGTAATACTTTGTGTTTTGGCTGGTCTAATGTACGCATGCGTTTCTACTCTTGAAAAATTTCTAATCAAAAACAAATAAAAAGACGCCTTAAGCCGAGTCCCTACAAGGGATTCGGCAACTAAATAAATCCTTACGGATTTGTGATATTCGTCTAATGACGAGTGAGATTGCCTTACGGCAGTTATATTCGCCTTACGGCGAGTTATGGATTTATTTAATATAACTGTGACTGCAAGTCGCAATCTAACGCAAAACTTGTTTTGCATATCACTTTTAGCCACAAGGCTAAAAATAAAACTAAATTATCTTAATCTTTTGTGGATATGAAAAGCACACTACATTTCACTTTTAGTGAAGTATAGTGTGCTATACTTTTATTATAAAAATTCCCTAATAGGAACGCCTTATGGCGTCTTTTTATTTATAACAGAATACAAATTACCCCACCCTTATTTTCATTTACTATTCTAGTGACGGTTTTTCTCATTTTACCTTGCGCCTCTTTTGGCATTGAAGTAATTTTAGAATTTAGCCCTTCGCTTACCAAATCGCAAAGTGATTTTCCAAACATATTAGTTTCCCAAATACCCGTAGGATTATCTTCATATTTTTCCATAATATACCCTACTAAATCTTGACCTTGTTTTTCAGTTCCAACTATTGGCGAAACTTCAGTCGCAACGTCTACTTTCATAATATGAAGACTTGGTGCGGTTGCTTTAAGTTTTACGCCGTACTTTCCGCCTTGTTTTACAACTACGGGTTCTTCTAAATTCATTTCGTCAATAGACGGAAGAACTATTCCGTAGCCGTTTTCCTCAGCGTCGGCAAGTGCTGATTTAATTTTTTGAAACTTCTTCTTTGAGTCTGAAAAACATTTAATATATCTCATTAAAGAATAGTCGTCTAGTATATCTTCCCCACACTCTTTAGAAAGCACCTTATAGAATAATCCGTCTTTCGCCTTTAAGGTATATTCAAGTTTGCCTTCACCTAGTTTCATTTCGCACATTTCGGGTTTACAAAAATCTTCACTATCACCATACAAATCACATAAAACGTTATAATCTTTCATTTTACAAACATCTTTAGAAGTATCTTTGATTTTTTCTAAAAGTTCTCTAATTATAGGTGAATCACAAGGCAATGCTTTCATCCATTTTGGAATATCAACATTAAAACATTGCATAGGAAATTCCATCAATACTTTTTCTATAATAACGTTGACGTCATTTTCGCTAAGTTCTAAAGCGTTTAACGGCACCACTGAAACGCCGTGTTTTTCTTCTAATCTATCGCATAATTTCAATACACTTTCGGATTGCGGATTTTTACAATTTAATATAATTACGAAAGGTTTACCACATTCTTTTAGTTCTTTTACAACTCTATCTTCCGCTTGAATATAATTTTCGCGTTCAATATCACCAAAACTGCCGTCAGTAGTAACTAAAAAACCTATCGTAGAATATTCTTTAATTACTTTTTCCGTGCCTATTTCAGCAACTTTTTCAAAGGGAAGTTCTTCTTCGCTCCAAGGACTTTTTACAAGTCTTGGTTTATCCTCTTCTAAATTACCGCTTGCACCTTTTACAAAATAACCAACGCAATCAATAAGCCTTACGTTTGCACTTGCTTTATTCTTAAATTGCACCTTAACTGCATTTGCAGGAACAAATCTAGGTTGAGTGGTCATTATAGTTTTGCCATCAGCCGATTGTGGCATTTCATCAGTAGCAATTTGCCTTTGCAATTTGTTACTTATATTCGGGATAACAAAATTTTCCATAAATTTCGTTATAAAAGTAGATTTACCCGTCCTTACAGGACCTACTACCCCTATATACATATCGCCATTAGTTCTATAGGCAATATCTTTGTAAACATCAAATTTATCCATAAAAAAAACCTCCCATACATTACACAAGTAATATATGAAAGGTTAATTTTGCTTATGACAAATTATTTATTATTTTCTGCTTTCATTTTTTCTTCAAGTTTTTTTGCTTTTGCTTTTACAACCATACTCTTGATTGACGTTGGGTGTTCGTCCCCCGCAAGCATACGCTCAATATTTTTTCTATGAGCAACCCAAGTGAAAAAGCAAATGCCAAATACAAATAAGTTACATAGTAAGTTTATTACTGAAGTTATAGAATTAGTTGTTTTTCCATACGTCAAAAATAATCTTATACTAACGCAAACTGCAGGTGGAGTTATCGCAATAAAGGAACCCATTGCACCAAATTCAGTTAAATAAATGAATAACAATGCAGCAACTAGCGACATTATAACAATTACCGCCCAACTTAACCCGTAAACGGAATTACAAACAATAAGCACACCTATCGTTGACGCTATACCTTTTCCACCCTTAAAATCCATATATACAGGGAAAATATGTCCTAAAATAACACAAAGACCGCTAAGTAGAATTGCAAAGTCAGAAGCGTAAAATTCTGAATTTTCTATAAAACCGCCCTTAAACACAAAATAAGTAACAAGAGTAGGCACAACCCCCTTTAACACGTCTAATAAAAAGGTTAAAATTCCGAATTTTAAGCCGAAATTCCTACTCATGTTAAGCGTTCCGGGGTTACCACTTCCCAAAGTTCTTATGTCGCTTTTCTTTCTTTTTGAAATAAATACCGCCCAGTTAATACTGCCTATTAAATAACTTAAAACAGCAAATGAAATTATAAGTACACTATTCATCTTCTTTTTCTCTTACAACAATTTTTATTGGCGTACCACTAAAATCATAAGCACGCCTAATAGAATTTTCAAGATATCTCTTATACGAGAAATGCATAAGCGAAGCGTCATTAGCAAATAAAACAAACGTAGGTGGCGTAGTTGAAATTTGTGTAGCGTAAGTAATTTTAAGTCTTTTTCCGTTTACCGAAGGCGGTTCGCTTACTCTTACGCAGTCCAAAATAAGGTCATTAAGTTGTCCAGTAGGAATACGTCTATTTGCATTTTCTAAAGCACGTTCTACTAGTGATAAAATCTTTTCAGTTCTTTGACCAGTTTTTGCCGAAACATAAATAGGCAGAATATAATCCATAAATTTAAGCGCTTCATTAAGGTCAGCGTTAAACTTATTGATTGTATTAGTATCTTTTTCAATAAGATCCCACTTATTCATTACTACGACACAAGGCTTATTTTGTTCGTGAATATAACCGCATATTTTAACGTCTTGTTCAGTTACACCTATACCAGAATCAACCATCATAACGCACACATCCGCACGTCTAATAGCACCTAAAGCACGTAATACACTATAATATTCTAGGTCTTCTTCAACGTTTTTCTTCTTTCTAATACCAGCGGTATCTATAAGAGTGAAATCTTTGCCGTCATAAGTAAACGGAGTATCAATAGCATCACGAGTTGTACCCGCTATGTCTGACACAATGGTCCTGTCAAACCCTAGTATTTTATTACACAAACTAGACTTGCCTGCATTAGGTTTTCCAACCACTGCAATCTTGATTGAATTATCATCTAGTCCTTTATCAAGATGCGAAAAATGCGTAGTTACTTCATCTAAAAGGTCCGCTATCCCCGTTCCGTGTTCGGCTGAAATACCGAAAGGTTCGCCAAGACCTAGATTATAAAATTCATAAAGTTTTTCAGGTGCATAATTATCAAGTTTATTAACCGCTAAAACTACGGGCTTACCTGATTTACGAAGTTTCATAGCAACGTCTTTATCCGCTTCGTTTAGCCCCGTTTTTACGTCGGTAAACAAAATAATTACGTCTGCTGACTCTATTGCTATTTCCGCTTGTTTTTGAATATGTTTCCACATGATATCGGTTGATTTAAGTTCCAAACCACCCGTATCTACTAGAGTGAAATAATTTCCGCACCACTCTGCATCAGCGTAAAGCCTATCCCTTGTAACACCTGGGAAATCTTCTACTATTGATATTTTTTTACCGACAACCTTGTTGAAAAAAGTTGATTTTCCAACGTTAGGTCTGCCGACTATTGCGACTAAAGGTTTTGCCACGAATTCTTTTCCTCTCAAGTAAAATTATTAAAGCCAAATAAGCACTGTACCAACGACGATTATCGCTATACAAACCCAAAAAGACACCCTATAACCTTTCGTTTTGTTTTTGACGAATCTTGCGCTACAAACACCTATTACAAGGCATAGGCAAGCATTTTTTACGGTGTCTAAGAATTTAGGTAAAGATCCATCAAAGGTTAAAATTCCAAAGTGTGATAATACGCTAAATACTTGTAAAATTGCAACTAAAAAAAGCGCAATATATGCTATAAAATTAAGCATGTTAGTTTTATTACTCATAAATAATCTCCTTATATTAAATTTCTTTTAGTTTTTTCAATACTTTTTCAAAATAATCTGGGATAGACGCTTCAAAAGTAACTTTTTTATTTGTAGTTGGGTGAATAAACGAAAGTTTTCTTGCGTGAAGTAATTGACCTTCTAAATTAAACTTTTGATTTTTATAACCATATTCCTTATCACCTACTACGGGGTGGCCTAAATACTTAGCGTGTACCCTTATTTGATGAGTTCTGCCCGTTTTAAGCGAAAACTCACACAAAGTATAGCCTTCGTATCTTTTAATTACACTATAGTCCGTAATAGCAAGTTTTCCATCATCACATACCGCCATTTTTGTGCGGTTATTTTTATCTCTGCCTATAAACGTATTTATAGTGCCTTTATCTTGCTTAAGGTTGCCTTCTAAAAGAGCCACATAAATACGTTTGCAAGTTTTATCTTCAAGTTGTTTTGCTAGTTTTACGTGAGCATTATCGTTTTTTGCAACGACAAGTAGTCCTGACGTATTTTTATCTATTCTATGGACTATTCCCGGCCTAATAATACCATTTATACCCGATAAATTATCTAAATGATATAAAAGCGCATTAACAAGCGTATCTCCGTCCGTTCCATTACCCGCGTGAACGGTTAAACCTTGCGGTTTATTTATAACCGCCACGTCCGCGTCTTGATAAATTATATCAATATCAATATTTTGCGGGGTTAAATCAATAGTTTTATCTTCTAAAACGCTAAGTTCAATAACGTCGCCAAATTTACATTTTTTGTTTGCTTTAGAAGATACGCCGTTAACGATAAGCAAGTTTGCATCAGCATGCGATTTTATTCTTGAACGTGAAATTTCGGTGTTGTCTGCCAAAACCACGTCCACACGTTCGTGGGTTTCTCCCTTATACTCTATCTTTATCGTTTCTTTTATCATTTTTCTTACCGAAAACCGCGTTTTTATCTAAAAATAGGAAGTGAATAACAGCCATGACAATTCCAACACTTAAGAAAACGTCAGCAACGTTAAACACACCAAAAATACGATTGCCCGAAATTTCAATGCATAAAAAGTCAACGACTTTTCCCATAATAACGCGATCTAAATAATTTCCCATCGTTCCGCCGATTATAAACGCTAATGCAAGCGAAAAGAACTTATATCCATTTTTTAGCGAAAATGCAAGCATTATAGAAAATATAACCATTGCAACAGGCGTTACAATCTTAAAAAATGTTTGTGCCCACGAAAAATTTGATAGCATTCCATACGCCGAGCCCGTATTATACAAAAATGAAAAATAGAAGAAATCCCCTATTACTTTTTTTGGATTAAGCGCTAAATTTTCGCGTGCGTCTAAATTTACAAACAAAAGTTTTGATAGTTGGTCAATAGCAACGAAAACCGCAATTAAGGAAACTGCAATAAGTATTTTTGTTAGTTTTCTTCTATCAAACCTAGTTCTTTGCATAAGTCCTCCAAGACAAGTTCGCCAGGGTTTAATACTTCGTCTAAATTAAATTCCGTATCCGAAGTTGCAACTATATAATCATTAATTTTTTGTTGCGGATTGAATTTTTTAGTATTTTTATTTTCCTTTGGCAAGAGCGCTTCCACTTTTTTAACAATAAGTTTATTATCCGTTTCAGTTAGAAGTATTTTTTCAAGTTGTTTTTTAACTTCTATAGCCGAAGTTACCGCACTGTATAGCGGATATTTTTCGGCAAGCGCAGTAAAATACGAATTCCAACGCGATAAAAAATTCCTTAAATTTTGAACGGTTAAAGCGTAATAATTATCAGCGTCTTTTTGCTTATCAATTAAACTTTGTTCCGCATTAAGTAGGGCGTTGTTGATAGCGCCTTCCTTTTCCTTATAAAGTTCTATTTCTGCTAGTAGTTTAGCATTTTGTTCCGTTAGTTTATTGATTTCTTGTTTTTGCTTATTTATTGTTAGGTTAAAATCATTAGAAAGATTGTCAAGAAGCACTTTTACTTCTATCTTTTTATACTTTCTTTTTGAAAGGTTCATTTCTTTTCTCCTTTAGATTTTAACCCCTAATTTTTTGTATCATTGAAGTTTTTAACTCATATAATTTATCTGATAAATCCACCTTAAATAAGTGCGGTCTATCAAGACGGCGATATTCATCCCAAAATGTTGCAAGTTCGCGTTCAGCATACGCTTTAACTTGTTTAAGCGACGGAAAATCATAAACGACTTTGCCATTTCTAATAATTTCACGTTGCAATGTTTTAATTTCGTAATTTTCAAACGTGGTAGATTTCCATCTTTCCGTAGGATGCGTAAGTTTAAGTGGCTTGCTTTCGTCGGGAAGTTCTTCCCCACGAAGGAATATGCAATCCGCTTCGGCTTTACCCGTAGCCTTATCGTAAACCCTATAAATATTCTTAAATCCAGGGTTAGTTATCTTTTCCGCGGTTTCCGAAATTTTGATTTTTGGAATCACCTTTCCGTTTTCGTCAACCACTGCCGAAAGTTTATAAACACCGCCTAAAGCAGGCATATCAGCACTAGTAATAAGTTTTGTACCAACACCCCAAGAATTTATACACGCGCCTTGATTTTTTAGCGATTCAATAGAATATTCGTCAAGGTCACCTGAAGCGCATATTTTAGCATCAGGGTAGCCAGCATCGTCAAGCATTTTTCTTGCTTTCTTTGATAAATATGCAAGGTCGCCAGAATCAAGCCTAATACCAACAGGTTTATAACCTTTTTCCTTAAGTTCATCGAAAACCTTGATAGCGTTAGGAATACCTTGCTTTATAACGTCATAAGTATCAACTAAAAGCAAGGTGTTTGAAGGATATACGTTAGAATACGCCTTAAATGCTGAATATTCATCAGGAAAGTTCATAACCCAACTATGAGCGTGCGTTCCTGAAACGGGTATATCAAACATTTTACCCGCCAAAACGTTAGAAGTTGAATTACAACCACCTATAACCGCTGCCCTTGCCCCGTAAATGCCTGCGTCTGGGGCTTGCGCACGACGAAGACCGAATTCCATAACCAAATCGTTTTTAGCAACGTACCTAATTTTTGCGGCTTTAGTTGCTATAAGTGTTTGGAAATTTATAATATTAAGAATTGCGGTTTCTATAAGTTGTGCTTGCATAACGGGTGCTTTCACCGTTAAAATAGGTTCACCCGGAAAAACTACCGTGCCTTCTGGAACGGCGTAAATATCACCTGTAAACTTAAAATCTTCTAAAAATTTTAAGAATCTGTCTGAAAAAATATTAAGGCTTTTAAGATAATCAATTTCTTCTCTACCAAAATGTAAATTTGTAACGTATTCAACTACTTGTTCTAAACCGCAAGCAACCGAATAAGTAATCATACCATTTTGACGAAAGAAAACGTCAAAAACGGCAATTTCATCTTCTCTATCTTCAAGAAGATAGCCGTTCATCATAGTAAGTTGATAAAGGTCAGTAAGCAATGTAAGGTTACGGCTTGACATAATTACTCCTTAAAAGATTTAATTGCGGGAAGTTCTTCTTTTAATTCTTCCTTTTTTTCCTCTTTGCGTTTTTTATAATTTTTATAATCAGGTGATTCGTTTAATGCAATTTCCGTCTTATTGCTTCCCGTTAAATATGAAACCATAGCAATTACAAAGAATAGAACGAATAAAACTACAAAAATCAACCACCAAGGCGACACATAAAGTATAAAAACGTAAACCAACGAAAGCCCTAAAAGTATTGCTGACAAAAAGAATTGAAATGACGACTTTCTAAACAGTCCTAAAACAAAACAAAAAACACCAAAACCTACGAAATTACTAAATAAAAACGTTAGTATGGGATGAATACCAAAATTGAAAGAAGTAGTAGCGTCAATTAAGCACATAACAAATGATAACGCTACAACAACAAGAGAAGAAAGCGCCAAGATTTTACCATTTTTCGTAATTTTCATACTATACCTCCATTATTTAATAAAGTATAACATAAAATATTTTTTTTGTAAATATAATTTACTTTTTAGAAGTTAAAAAAATTGTATAGATTTGTTTATAAATTTTAATACAATATAAATTTTAGACAATCATTGACTTAAAAAGTTTAAAGTGGTAAAATAAAAACATGTTTGGAATTATTGTAGCGTTAAAAAACGAGGCTATGCCCGTTATAGAACTTATTGAAAACAAAAAAGAAAGCGTTATTGCTGGAAAAAACGTCTATGAAGGCGAAATTTTAGGAAAAAATGTTGTTCTAATATTGAGCGGAATTGGTAAAGTAAACGCCGGTATGTGCGCTCAAATTTTAATTGATAAGTTTAATGTAGATAAAATCATAAATTACGGCACCGTTGGTGGTCTTATGGAAAGCGTTAGCGTAGGCAGTTATTATGCTGTTTCTAAATGTTGCCAATACGACTTTGATTTAAGTGATTTAGACGACGTTTCAGTAGGCTATATGCAAGATTATGACTGCATATACTTTACCCCGTCGTTAGTTGACGATTTTCTACCCGTTAAAACGCTTGCCACCTCTGACAGATTTACTTGCCGTGAAAAGGATATTGACACAGTTAAAAAACTTGCCTGTGATATTTTTGATATGGAAGGCGCATCGGTAGCGCAAGTTTGCACTTCTAACGCCATTCCCTATTATCTAATTAAGGGCGTTGTTGACGTGCATGGCTCTACAACACATAAAGAGCAATTTATAAAAAACTTAACTAGCGTTTGTAGTGGCTTTGGCGCGTTGATAAGCGATTTTATTACTAAAATTTAATTTTTGGAGATTTATAATGAGTAAAAGAAAAACTATAAGAAAAGGTCAATGTTTTGGCACTCTTATTTGGGCTATTATAGGTTTGGCAACCTTATTTGTTCCTTTCGCAATACATGCTGAAGGTATAATTTTCACCCATCAAGTAATGCCTTTCTTGTCTTCAGACTTAGGAACTATTTCTTTAGAAAGCGTTACATTGCAAGTTTTTAGCACGTTTAGTCTTTTTGGATTAGAACTTTCCGCTGAGATTTTTGAACTTGTTAGCAAAATTTCGTTCTACGGCCTATACGCTTTCTTTGGAATTTTTGCTTTTGACTTTATTTTCAGTTTCTTGCTTTTAATTTTTGGCGGAGAAGTTTTAAGAAAAATTGCTAAAATTATAAGTGTTTTTGCCGGTATTGCTTTTATTCTTATTGCAATAACTTCGCTTATAAACCTTATCGGTGTTATCAATTTAGGTTTATCGTTTGGCGTTGGTATAATAGAAGTAGTTAAAACTAGTGGCGCAATCTTCTATTTAGTAGCGTTTATATTCTCACTAATGTTTATCAAAAAACAATTCGGCTGGTTTGCTAAAGAAGATTTAGACGACTAATTACATTAAGGAGTTTTATAAATGGATAATATAGAAAATTTACAAAAGCGTAAAAACGTTCGCATTTTAATTTTGGGGATTATAGGTTTAGCAACTCTATTCGTTCCCTATGCAATTTACCAAGGAGAAGTAACCTTCACTTTTCAGGCATTAAAATTACAATCCGAAGGTGTAATATTATCTCCCTTTTTTATGCAATTTGATGGCTCTGTTCCTAAAATATTAAAAACATTATTTTTATATTCCATTTACTCTTTCTATGGAATTTTCATTTTTGACATAGTCTTCGCTTTATTACTTTTAATATTTGGTGGCAAACCTTTAAGGAAAATTGCTGAATTTATAACCATTATTGCAGGAGTACTATTTATATTCATATGGATATTTTCATTATGTAATTGCATGGCATCAATATACTACGCTATTTTTGACGCCAGTGAAAACGGACTTAAATTTACAATCAGCAACGGTTGCATTTTCTATCTGGCATCAACTATATTATCTTTTATTTCAATGATAAAACAATCTACGTGGTTTACCAATGCACAACAAAATAAATTACTTACGCATAAACAACAATTTAGTCACTCAGTAGTGTTCTTAATAATTTTATTTATCCTTTTATCTTTTACACCATTTATGATAGTAGGAGAAGATGTGCTTTTTGCTTACAAGGTTTCACCTTTTGTACCCTCAAATGAAATAGCAATATCTGCAGAGCAGTTCGTTCTTCAAGTAATAAGTGCATTTAGCATGACAAAATTAGACGTGTCATTTAGATTTTGTAAAGCAATAGGTATAATTTCTTACGTTTGCTATTTCATTTTCTTTATTACTTTAATTTTTGAAACAGTATTCTATTTCCTTAATTGGAAACGTATTAAAAAAGAAAACTCTAGACAAATTGCAAGAAACGTGCGATTTTTCCTTATGATTATATACGGCTTTCTAGCATTTGTATTTACCGGAAACGGCTTA
>JAZOST010000030.1:0-7467 GCA_045657285.1 Christensenellaceae bacterium | reverse complement strand
AGTTTTGAAAATAATCCCATTTTGTCCTTATAAAGTGCCGTCGCCTTCAATTTCAGCAATGTCTGAAAGTTTTACTGAAACAAGCCTTGAAACGCCTTTTTCTTGCATGGTAACGCCGAATAACGCGTCAGCAAGTTCCATGGTCGGCTTTCTGTGAGTGATAACGATAAATTGCGTTTCTTCAGAGAATTTTTGAAGATATCTTGCAAATCTATCAACGTTTGCTTCGTCAAGTGCCGCTTCAATTTCGTCTAGTACGCAGAAAGGCATAGGACGAAGTTTAAGTATTGAGAATAGTATCGCAATAGCCGTAAGCGCTTTTTCACCACCCGATAAAAGCGATAGTTTTTGAAGTTTCTTTCCCGGGGGCTCTGCAACTATTTCTACGCCTGCTTCTAACTTGTCGTCAACTTCCGAATAATCCATTTGTAGCATTGCCCTGCCACCGCCGAATAATTCCTTAAATATTCTTTGGAAGTTTTCGTTAATTTGCTTAAAGCCTTCGTCAAATTGAGCAAGCATTTCCGCTTTGATTTTGTCAATCGCAACCTTAAGGTCGGTTTCGGCTTTTTCAAGGTCTTCTTTTTGCATTGACATTTCTTCGTAACGTTCTTTAAGCGCCTTAAATTCGTCAATAGCGGTAGCGTTTATTGCGCCAAGTGAAGAACGTTTTCTTCTAATTCTAATAATTTCGGCTTCGCCTGTTTTAAGGTCATAATCGTCTGCGCGAAGTTTAACTGCCGTTTCGTAAGTTTCGCCATAGTCTTCAAATATGCTTTGCCCCATATATTCTAGGTCAGAATCAATTTTAGCAAGCGCGATTTCTTCGGCGTGTTTCTTTTCTGAAAGCGCCGTAATTTCTTCCGAAAGCGTTTCCTTTCTTTGCGCGTTAAAGTTAAGTTTCTCGCGAAGTTCGTTCTTGTAAATTTCTATATTGTCAATATCTTCGCGAATTTTGTTAACGTAGTCTTGTTCTTCTTTAGTGAACGCGATTTTTTCTTGTTCACGCCTTAAGTTTTCAATAATTTCTTCCGCACCAACGTTACTATTTTCAAGTTGTTTAATATTATTAGTGCAGTCGGCTAAAACGCCTAAAAGCCTTTCTTTATCAGACGTAGCCGTACTTATTATACCCTTAAGTTCGGTAATTTTTACTTGAAGGTCAGAGTTTTCCTTAATTAGGTTTTCACGCTCTACTTTTAACGCGTCGTATTCTTGTTGCCATACGTCAGCATTTTTAGACGCTTCGTTGCGGTCTTGTTCAAATTTCTTGCCACCCGAAGCCATACTTTCGTAATCGCTTAATACTTTGTTAAGTTTGCCTTGAACTTCTTCAATCATATCAGTAACGTTTTCAATTTCCCTACCGATTTCAGAAAGCGATTTTTCGCAAACACTTTGCTTTTCGCGTTCTAATATAAGTGATTGATGTTTTTCTCTATAAAGGTCGTTTAAGATATTGTATTCGTCAAGAGTTAAATCACGCTTTTTCTCTAAAGCCTTCTTTTGCTCTTGCAATTTTTCCATTTGTGCGCGTCTTTCTTTTAATACCGCAAGGTTATCTTCTATCTTTCTTTCATTAGATAAAATTCCAGCAGCATCTTTACGTCTTGAACCGCCACTCATTGCACCGCGCGTAGAAAATTCGTCGCCGTCAAGGGTTACAATCTTAAATGCAAAACCATACTTATTAGCGATGGCGGTAGCGTTATCAAGCGTATCAACTACTAAAGTGTTAGTAAGTAAGTTTGAAATTACCCTTTCATACTTTTTGTCGTATGAAACAAGTTCGTTTGCTACGCCAAGTGCGCCAGTTTCCTTAAGCGCCATAGTAATTTCTTCCGTTTGAACGCGCGGTTTTACAGACGTTAACGGAAGGAACGTAAGCCTACTATAATTGTTGGCTTTAAGGTATTTAATAAGATACTTAGTGTCTTCAGTATCAGGCGTAACTACGTTTTGCGCAGCGGCTGCAAGTGCCGTTTCTAAAGCAACGTCGTACTTTTTGTCGCTAGTTATAAGTTTTGCAACTACACCATGTATTCTTTTTGAAAGTTCAGGGTTAGTTTTAGCGTCCTTAAATAAAAGTTTAACTGCGGGCGCATAGCCTTCGTAGTTTTCTTTCATTTCGCGATAAAAATTATCCCTTGTAACAAGCGTAGTTATGTGAGAATTTAATGAATAAATTTCACTATCAAGTTTTGCAACGTCTTCGTTTACCTTTCTAATTTCATCTTCTTTTGCTAAGATGTTATTTTTAGTATCGTAAGCGGATTTATCTAAATCGTTGATAGTCTTATCGCATTTATCTTTTGCGTTAAATTGTTCTTCCCTTTTGTAAGATAATTCGTCAAGGCGGATTTGAAGTTCGCTAAGTTTTTCAGTTAAACTGCTTTGCGTAGCCGACATTTCGCCTTTGCTTTGCTTAAAGTTAGAAAGCGATTCAATTGATTCAATTATTTTTTTATGACTCTTTGATGCAAGTTCTTCGCCTAAAGAAATTCTTTCCGCTACGCTAAGTAATCTCTTAGTAAGTTCGTCTGCCCTCTTTGACGCTTTTGTTAATTCTTCATTTGAAGATGTAATAAGTTCGTCACTTTCTAAAATTGACGATTCACATTCTTTAATAGTGTTTTGGTTTTCAACAATTTCGTTCTTTGCCCTTTCAATTTGGCTTAAAAGGTAAGAAATTTTTTCTTGGTAAAGTTGCTTTGCGCCGTCGCTTTTTTGAAGGCCTAAACGTTTTTGAAGCATTTCTTCGTTAAGATTTTTAAGTTTTTCGTCCGCACCGTTTATGTCTTCAAAAATTTTATCGTATTCAGTTTGGGCTTTAGAAAGTTCGCTCTTTCTTAAAGCGGTTTCTTCGTCAATACCCTTTATTTTATTGCCGATTTTAGATTTAGCGTCCGCAACGCCTTCAACCTTACACACGTAGCAGTTGATTTCGTTAAACTTAAGGCTTTCAGAAAGTTCGTTAAACTCTTTTGCCTTTTCCGCTTGACGCTCAAGTGGTCCTAACTGATTTTCAATTTCGGTCATTATATCAACGTATCTAACAAGGTTTTCACGCGTACGGAGAAGTTTTCTTTCCGTTTCGTTTTTGTCCGTTTTAAATTTTGCAATGCCCGTTGCTTCTTCAAAAATTAAACGCCTGTCTTCAGGTTTTGCAGACATTATTTCTTCTACTTTACCTTGTCCTATAATGGTATAGCCTTCTTTACCTATACCGCACTCGTGTAAAAGATTTACTATATCTTTAAGCCTTGCGTCTTGTTTGTTTATGTAATATTCGCTCTTTCCATCGCGGTAAAGTTTACGCGTGATTACTACTTCGTTATAATCAAGGCTGAACATCTTTTCCGAATTGTCAAAGTATAGCGATACTTCGCAATAAGAAAGTGATTTTCTATTTTGCGTACCAGAAAAGATTACGTCTTGCATACTGCTACCACGTAACGTTTTTGCCGATTGTTCACCAAGCACCCAGCGAATAGCGTCCGCTACGTTACTTTTACCACAACCATTAGGTCCAACTATACACGTTATACCGTCACCGAAAGAAATTTCGGCTTTATCAGCAAACGATTTGAATCCGTAAAGTTCTACTTTCTTAAAATTCAACTTATTTACCTTCCTGCTCTTTAAGTTTTTGCAAGCCTTTTTTTGCTGCTTGCATTTCGGCAAGTTTTTTGCTTGCGCCTTTGCCTTCAGCAAGCCTACTGCCGTTAAATATTACCGCTACTCGGAACTCCGGCAAATGGTCGGGCCCCGTTTTTGAAAGCGTTTCGTAACTAATACTGCCTATTTTTCGCTTTTGAACGTATTCTTGAAGCGCGTTCTTCCACTCACTATTAGTCTTTTCCTTTGCATTTTTATCTTCAAGAGTTTTATAGTCTTTGCAAATGGTGTTCTTTATAAACTTTTTAGCACTAACAATACCGCCGTCAAGATAAATGCCAGCAACAAGTGATTCATATAAACTTGCGTAAAGTTTACCTTCGTACATATCCGTTTGAGATAAACCTTTGCCAAGAAGTATAAATTCGCCAAGCCCCAACTTTCTTACGGCTTTAAGTAACGCGTCGTTAGAAACTATTGACGCGCGCCTTGCGGTAAGTTTACCTTCATCACCCGAGAAGTTTTTAACTAAAAACTCGGTAACCGTAAACTCAATAATAGCGTCGCCAAAAAATTCTAAAAGTTCGTTACTTTCTACGCCGTTTTCGTGTGCATAGGACGCGTGTGTAAAACACTTGCGAAGTAGCATTTTATCTTTGAAAACGTATTTTATTTTGCTCTCTAGTGCGTCAATATCAAAAATCAAAACTATTCCCCTAGATTAGTTTTCAAGAGTGCCAACCGTTCTTGGGAACGGAAGAACGTCCCTTATGTTAGCAATACCCGTTAAATACATTATCATTCTTTCAAAACCTAAACCAAAACCAGAGTGGGTTACGCCACCGAATTTTCTTAAGTCAAGGTATGATTTGTAATCATCTGGATTAAGACCGCATTCCTTCATACGAGCGATAAGAACGTCCATTCTTTCTTCCCTTTGGCTTCCGCCTACAAGTTCGCCGATACCCGGAACTAAAAGGTCACTTGCTGCAACCGTCTTTCCATCGTCGTTAAGGCGCATATAGAACGCTTTAATTTCTTTGGGATAGTTAGTAAGGAATACGGGTTTTTTGAATACTTCTTCAGTAATATATCTTTCGTGTTCGCTTTGAAGGTCAACCCCCCAGTAAACAGGCGCGTCAAACCTATCTTTAACTTTTTCTAAAATTTCAATCGCTTCGGTGTATGTTAAACGAACAAATTCGTTATCTTTTACGTTGTTTAATCTATCAACTAAACCAGTATCAACGAATTTATTAAGGAAAGCAATTTCTTCCTTACAAGTATCAAATACGTAGTTGATTATATATTTTACCATCGCTTCAGCGCAGTCCATATCGTCGCTTAAATCCGCAAAAGCAAGTTCGGGTTCAATCATCCAAAATTCTGCAGCGTGACGAACGGTGTTAGAGTGTTCAGCCCTAAAGGTAGGTCCAAACGTGTAAACGTTAGCGTATGCCATTGCAAAGTTTTCTACGTCTAATTGTCCTGATACTGTAAGGCTAGATTTCTTTCCAAAGAAGTCTTTAGTATAATCAACTTCGCCATTTTCAGTAGGAACTGATGCCATATCAAGAGTGGTTACTTGGAACATTGCACCTGCACCTTCGCAGTCACTACCCGTTATAATGGGCGTGTGAACGTAAACAAAACCTTGTTCGTTAAAGAATTTATGAATAGCGAAAGCCGCTTCACTTCTAATTTTGAATACCGCGTTAAAAAGGTTGGTTCTAGGTCTTAAGTGCGGAATAGTTCTTAAAAACTCTCTAGTATGTCCTTTCTTTTGAAGTGGGAATTCGGGCGCGCTAGTGCCAAGCACGGTAACGCTATCCGCGTTAATTTCAAAAGGTTGGTTTCTTTCGGGAGTTAAAACTAACGTACCAGTAACAGTAAAGCACGCGCCAACGTTTTGATGCGCAACTTCATCATAGTTGCTGATTTTTGCCCTTTCAAAAACTATTTGGCAGTTCTTAAAATAAGAGCCGTCGTTAAGTTCAATAAAGCCAAATGACTTTGAATCCCTTACCGTTCTTGCCCAACCGCAAACGGTAATAGTCTTTCCACTATAAGAAGCGGGGTCAGTAAAAATTTTTTTAAGCATTTCTCTTTTCATAATAAAAAACCCTTTGCTATTTAATTACATAGTTATACATATAAAAGTATAACACAATAGGCAAATATTTTCAAGAAATTATATAATATTTTACGTTAAAATATTTTGACAAAATAAAAAAATGTAGTATAATATAAACGTAAGCGAGCATGGCGGAATTGGCAGACGCGCTAGACTTAGGATCTAGTGGGCGACCGTGGGGGTTCAAGTCCCTTTGCTCGCACCAATAAAAAGTGCTAGGCAATTTAGCCTAGCATTTTTTGTTGTGTAAAATAAGCAAAGGGGCTTGAATTAGGAGCGAGCAACTTTAGTTGCGTGTTCGCCAAAGGCGAAAAAATAGTCCAGTGGACTATTTTGCGGGAGGCTCGAGAGAAGCAAGTCCCTTTGCTCGCACCAATAAAAAAGGAAGTCTCTAACGGCTTCCTTTTTTTGTTGGTTGATATAGTTATTGTCAAAGGGACTTGATTGGGGGAAGAAATCGGCACTTGCCGATTTGTCCGCTTTGAGAGCAATATATAAAAGTTTGTAATTGTAGCGGACTAAAACGTCCAGTGGACGTTTTACTGGGGCGCCGTGCAAAACGGCAAGTCCCTTTGCTCGCTTTATGCCAAAAATTTATCCTAATTTTAAAAAAATTTGATTGTTTTTCTTTAAAATTATGTTATACTATTTATGTCACACAAACTAAATAGTCAACTACAGGGATAACTCTTTAATTTTTAAAGGGATATTTTCACATTAAGTTGTAAATCATTGAATTTGATAAAATGCAAATTCCACTTGATTTACAACTATAGGTTATCCTGTGGCTATTTTGAGATTTGTGTGACAACAACGGAGTTTGCGTTTTTGTGCGCTTAACTTCGGTTGGCGCACTTTTAATTTTAAAGGAGAAACATAAATGAGCGAAACTAGTGAGAAAAAAGAAAGAAGAGAAGAAAGACGAAAAGAACGACGCAAAAGAAATTTTTGGGGATTAATTATTATCGCCTTGATAATTTTTGCAATAATAAAGTATAATGGATATCAGGCAACAATAAACACTTACACGTCACAAGGAAATCCCGACGGAAATTTTAAATTATTGAGTCGTTCAGCAACAATGAAAGATATTTCCGTCAGTAGCGATTTAGATTTATTAAGTTTTGGCGTAAAATACACAATAACACCAAAAAAAGATATAGATGACTTAAAGGTAACGGTTATTCTTTTAGATGGTAATAAACACGTAATTAAACTGATAGAAAAATATATAGGAGATACAAAAAGTTTTCAAAAAATAAACTTCTCTCTTTCATTATCAGATTATGAGATATCTAACATGTTTGCAATTGAATACGAATCTATTTCTATAACAGGTGGTACTGTATCTTATTTTTCATAACCTAACCCATTAAAAAACTCCCCCGATTATTCGGGGGAGTTTTGTCTTATATTACAAAGTTTTAAGGTCTATAACGTGAACTGATGGAGTAAAGCCGTCCGTTTCTCCTAAATAAATTTTGCCGTCTAATATTACTGACGAGTGGAAATAACATCTATAGTTTCCGCTATTTACCGCGCCGTAATCAGTAAACTTATTAAGCGAAGTTGATTTAGGATTAAACTTAACAAGGTGCATATCGGGATAACCCGCGCCAAGCCAAATATTGCCGTCTTCATCTTCGTCCGCCGTTGCTACACGTCCGCCAAGCGCTGCTTGACCTATTAACGTAAACGTTTCCGTCTTCCAGTCA
>JAZOST010000029.1:0-30865 GCA_045657285.1 Christensenellaceae bacterium | reverse complement strand
GGAGCCTGTAGTGCCTCCAAGTGTTTTTACGTACGATGCTCTTTCGTAAAAATCGGAAAGTCTCGAGGGAAGATATGCGGGGAAGCCTTCCTCGGCAGGCATCTCCTCAAGTCGTCCGCTTATTTCACGCAGTGCCTCTGCCCAACGTGATGTGGAGTCTGCCATCATAGCAACGTGATAACCCATATCACGGTAGAACTCCGCAATCGTAACGCCTGTATAAATTGATGCTTCACGTGCGGCAACAGGCATATCTGACGTGTTAGCAATAAGAACCGTTCTTTTCATTAAAGGTTCGCCAGATTTTGGGTCTTTAAGTTCGGGGAATTCATTAAGAACGTCTGTCATTTCGTTACCACGTTCCCCACAACCTACGTAAACGATAATATCAGCATCAGCCCATTTTGCGAGTTGGTGTTGGACAACCGTTTTACCGCTACCAAACGGACCAGGAACTGCCGCAACACCGCCTTTTGCTATTGGGAAAAGGGTATCAATAACCCTTTGACCAGTAACCATAGGCATAAAAGGATTGATTTTTGATTTATAAGGTCTTCCCTTTCTAACAGGCCATTTTTGCAACATTGAAACGTTTACATCACCGCTTGCGGTTTCAATTACAGCAATAGTATCTAAAACGTTAAATTTACCGTTTTTAATTGATTTAATAGTACCGTTAACGCCATAAGGAACCATAATTTTATGGCTTACAATAGCGGTTTCTTGAACTTCGCCTATAATGTCGCCAGAAGAAACGCTATCACCAACTTTTGCTGTAGGCACAAAGTCCCAAAGTTTTTCATGGTCAACGTTGTTTACTGCAATACCACGGCTAATTCTATCGCCGTAGTTTTCGTAAACTTTATTAAGCGGTCTTTGAATACCATCAAATATACCTTCAATAAGACCTGGAGCAAGTTCTACTGAAAGCGGAGCAAAAGTTGATTCAACTTCGTCACCAACACCAAGACCACTGGTTTCTTCGTAAACTTGAATTGAAGCCTTGTCGCCCCTAAGTTCTATAATTTCGCCGATAAGTTTTTTATCACCAACCCTTACAACGTCAAAAAGTTTGCTATCTGCCATATTTTCAGCAACGATTAGCGGGCCAGAAACTTTAATAACTTTACCTTGCATATTAGTTATCCTCTTCGTCTTTATTTTGATTTGCAAAAATATTTACACCAAGCGCCTTTTCCATAGCGACTTCAAGTGTAGATGTGCCGTAACCATTACTGCCATTCTTTGACGGAATTGGAAGTATAATTGGATACGGAGATGTTATATACCTTGATATTGTTTCATCAATTTGTTTAGCAACGTCGTCGGTAATAAATATAATTTGATATTTTGATGCGATTTTCTTTAATACGCTTTCAGCATTTTCACTATTTTGAACGGGATATGCGTCAACTCCAATTGACGAAAATACCAAAACGCTATCGCCATCACCTATGATAGCCATTTTACCCTTCATAACAAATCCTCAACCTATCACGAATTTCTTCTTTTTCTATCTTATTTATTGCTCCAACTGCTATAAGCCTTGCGTTGTTTATATCCGCGAGTTTATATAAACAATATTGAATATACGGAAAATCTTTTGAAATGGTATATTTTTGTTTTAATAAAAGTTCTAATGCATAGTCATCAACGGCTTTTTCAAAGCGAGAAAGAGAGTTGTTGCCTTCCTTATCTAAAATCGCTAAATTTATTAAGTCGTGATAATCACTAAACAAGAACTTATGTTTAATTTCATCTAGAGAAAGTTCACACAAAAACTTAAATTCATCTAAAGAAATTTTTCCGCCACTAATATAAAATTCTTTAGCAACGTTAAAATTTCTAATTCTAAATGCCAAACTAATGTTAAGAGTATCAATCTTAAACACAACTAGTTTTCTTAAGAAACTATGTTTTTTTGTTGAAGATAAAAGTTCGCTATATAAACCTTGAACGAATAAATTATCAATATTTGTGCCCGTAGCCTTGTTTGAAACGAAAAGTTCATCCGCTTTAAGCAACGCACTTGCAAGAGCATTTGGGAAAGATGAATAATCGTCAACCAAAATTTTATCTTTTAATTCGCTAATATCAATCAATCCGCATTCGCCAAGCAAAGCAGTTTCATCAATTTTAAGATATTTATGTCTTACAATCGCTTGCGCGTTATGAAAATCATTTTTAAGTAAAATATAATCCTTAAAAGCAAGCGTTGGGCTACATTCACGCACAAAAGAATATAGTGAGTTCATTTCCGCCGTGATAAGTTTTTCAAAATCTAAAACCGAATCAACAAAAAGACCTTCCCCAAAGTTAACTTCGGAAAGTATTTTCAAAACGCCGTCAGCGGTATCTGAATCAATCATTCTATTTAAGCGTTCGCGCCCAAGAAGTTTTACTTCAAGAGAGCGTGCGCGCGCGTTTGAATAATAAATATTCGCCATATTTTATCCTAAAACAAACCTTCTACTACGAAAGAATAAAGTTCTTCCTTTTTATCTTCAACTATACTTCTAAATGATAAATCCTTATCACATTTATCGCTAACAAGCATTACACCGCCAACGAAATCACCACGCTTACTATCAATAGTTAAATTCTTTTCTTTAACTACATTTAGCGCTAAAATTTCGTCTTTAGAAATAACACCGTCGCTTGATAATACGATTTTGTCGCCAAAATCAGCATTCTTTTCTATAAGTTTAGTAACGAATTTTAAGTATTCTTTCTTGTCTAAACCTTGCATCTTTTTAACGACAAGTGAAAAGGTATCGCTGATAACGTCTTGCTTTGCCTTAAGAATATTTTTCTTAACGTCAAGATTTGCGACGATTTTTCTTCTATCAACGATATCACTAAACGCTTTTTCAACTTGCTTTTTTTGTGCAGACGAATATTCACTAGCCCACGCTTCCGCGTCTTGTTTCCTTTCGGTAGCGATTTTGCTAGCGTCATCCAAAATCATTTTAGCCGATTGATTAGCGTCGTTTATTATTTTTTCAATAATTGCGTCTTTGCCTTGCATAATTTACCAATTACATTAAAAGAATTGAAACAACCAAGCCTAAAATTGCATACGTTTCAACCATTGCCGGGAAAAGAATAAGTTTACCCGAAATTGATTCGTTTTTAGCAATAGCGTAAATACCGCCAACAGCAGTTCTTCCTTGGAATATACCAGAAATTAAACCCGTTAAAGCAAGTGGCATTGCCGCAGCAAAAAGTTTTGCGCCTGCTAAAACGGCAGCAGTTCCTTCCATAGCCATAATTGCGGGAATATTACCCATACCGATAATTGCGAAAACGAAACCGTAAATACCTTGTGTTGCAGGTAAAACAACCAAAATTAAAACTTTACTGAATCTCTTCGGATTTTCAGCCAAAACGCCTGATGCTGCAGAACCAGTGTAGTATAGTCCCAAACAAGAACCAACACCACAAAGACCTGCGCAAAGCGCTAGACCTAAAGTAGCCAATGCATATCCTTCCATAAAAATATCCTCCAAATATTTTTAATTTATTTTTTTAAATAAGTATATTTAACGTTTAAGCCAAAAGGCTTAAATTTATCACCTTCGCCAGCATAGAATTTTGAGAAAAACTCTATGTATTGAAGTCTTGAATCGTGAATATAAGCACCTAGAACGCCCATAGCAATATTGAATACGTGCCCAAGCGCAATAACTAAAGCGCCAAATATTACACCAACACTGCCGTTTGCCATTAAAGGCATACCAAGTTTAAAGTTAAACGTTTGAGCAATAATCATACCCGAAAGCATTAAACCAAAAAGCCTTGCGTATGACAAAATATCACTCATTATATTTATAAGCCCGTAAATTGCACCAAAACCTTTACTGAACTTTCCAAAACCTTTTTCAGCCCTACCAGCAGTAATTGCAGCGATAACAAGCGTAAATACAATAATGTATAAACCAGGTTTTGAAAGTTTATCAAAAAATGCCCTTAATTTATCACTTATACCGACGTTTAGATAATCCATAAGAAAATTAAACGTTGCAAAAATTAAGCCAACAAAGAAAAGCACCCAAATTAAGCCGTCAAAAATCCCCCCCGCCGTATCACCACTTCTAAAGGCGTTAATGGCCTTACAAAAATAACCTACCGCTATTTGAACTACGCCAAGCCCCAAACAAGCAAGAAGTAGCGCCATTACGGTTTCCAAATTTATTACACCCGTTTCTAAATCTGGTGTTGGACTCGGCAAGACTGAAAACGGCAAAATTGAAAAACCAAAGAACGAGTTAAAGAGTACGCCGAATAAAATTGAGAAAACACCGCCTATTGCTATAACGTTCCATAAACGTCTAGCGCCGTTATCTACTTTAATTCTACTTGCAAGTAGTAACCCTAGCCCTATCATAAGTATTCCATAGCCGATATCAGCCATAATAACACCCATAAATAACATAAAGAAGAAAAATACAACTTTATTTGGGTCAATTTCGCGATAATTAGGCACTGAATACATATCAGTAATAAATTCAGTTTGCCTTACAAGTTTATTGTTTTTAGTAAGTGTAGGTGGATTATCGTCTTTAGTGGGCTCACTAAATTCAACAATAACAGCATCTGTAACTGAATTTATTTCTTCTTGAACTTTTTCGCAATCTTCACTAGGCAAAAAACCTTCTAAAATAAATGTTTTTTGCGTTCTTCTAAATTTTTCAGTTGCCGATGCTTTTTCAACCAAGAAAGCGTAATAATCGGCAAAAATTTTAAGGTCTTTTAGGTCTTTATACTTTGCAACGTATTCATTTGTAATATTTTCTTCTTCAGTATCAAGCGATGCGATTGTATCGTTAATGGTTTTAATTTTTTGATTTGCCGTCATAACAAAATCAAACGGACATTTATTAAAACCTTGTTCGTTAAGAGCTTTAGAAAGTTCGTCGGCATTTTCGTTTAACGCAACTGCAAGTACTACTAAAACCGCGCCTTCACCTAAAACGTAGGCATCAGAATATTCAAAATTATCTTTTACCGATTGAATAAAACCTTTTGCTTCAGTTTTTATAGTACCAAAGAATACTTTTGCATTTTTAGTATCCTTAAAAATTGATATACTTTCATCAATTACACTATAAGGCAATAATTGTGATTTTAGATTTGAAAGTTTAATTCTTTCAGTTCTAATTTCATTTAAGCGTTTTTCACTATTTTCGCAGTTTGAAATTATTTTAAGTAATGTGCCTTCTTTTTTAGCAATTCCATTTAAGTCGTCAAGGCTAATAAAGAAATTTTCAGTATAGTTAGATAAATCATCTGGCAATTTAGATTTATCATTAAATTTTGCAATTTGTTCATTATAAAATTCAATAGCATTTTCCGCGCGCGACAAAATTGAAAGAGCGTAATTTTTCTCTTCCTCGTTAACAAGCGTAACGGTGCAATCAATTTCAGACGGCTCGTATAATTCTACCGCCCCCGTTTTTTGCAATGCGCTTAAAATATTATCCTTACAGGAAACGTGCCCCATAAGTCTTATTTTAGACATTTTTACTATTGACATTTATACTAAAATCTTCTCCAAAATTTTACTTGCAACTTCTTCCATTTTAGGTTTAGCGCGTTCTACAATTTTTTCGGCATCTTTTTGACCTTCAAGAATAATTTTATCATATTCTTCATTAGCCTTTTCATTCGCTTTTTTTATTGAACTACTAGCGTGCACTTTTTGAACGTATATTGCGCTATTTCTTATCTTTTCAGCGTCATTTTCGCTTTCAAGAAGTAATTTTTTAGCATCATCATTTGCCTTTTTTAAAATTTCTTCCGCCTTGTTTTCCGCGTCTAAAATTGATGAAATAATTTCGTTCATAATTTACCTTTATTTTTTAGAATTATATTCCGCCATCAACTCGTCAAAGTTTTGTTTGATTTGTTCTAGTGAATAGCAAGTGTTAACTTCATAGTTAAACACACCGTCGTACCCTATTTTTTCTAATGTAGCGATAATCTTCATCCAGTCGTTTTTACCTTCTTTAGGAAGCCAATGTCTTTCGTTTTCAAAATCGTAATCACTGATATGTAAAGTCTTAACACAATCGCCACCAAGTTCAAGTAGGATATCTTCAGCCCTATCGTGAAGTAAATGGTTAACGTCTAATACCATTTTTGCTTTTTTAACGGTATTTTTGAATTTTATAAATTGTTCTTTGCGTTCAAAAAACTTACTTTTAACCATATTTTCAATACAAACGAAAACGTTAGTAGATTCAGCAAGTTCGTCTGCAGATTTACAAAGTGCTTCAAATGATTTTTCAGCGTCTCTTGCGTTCATTCCGCCTGGATGCAATACAAACGCTCTTGGATTTACTTTTTCAAGTTTTTTGAAAATATTTTTGAACCAACCAACAAAACCAACCCTATCAGGCTCGTAAGTTTCGGCAATATCACTCCATTCTCTAGCAAATGGAAGATGAAAAGAATTTACCTTTATGCCCGATTCAATAATTTGGTTAATAATTTCGTCAATAAGTGCATCAACTTCAAAAGCATTGTAGGTGCTGTTAATACCAACTTCAACTGCTTCAAAGCCAAGATTTTTTACATCAATAAGTTTTTGTTTGAAATTTTCACTTATAACGTATTGAAATCTATCACCGCTAAAACCAATAGGTTTAATTGCGCCTACGCTTACACTTAATTTTAGGTCAAACATAAATTCACCTCATACTAAAATATTATAGTATATATTTTATAACTATTTATGTATATTGTCAATATAAATATTAGCATAATTCATATTGCATTTTTAGCATTTTAATCACATAAACTCTAGCAATTATGGTATTAAAAAGATATTAAAAAAAGTTGCAAAAAAACTTTTCAAAAAAAATTAAAAAAATTTATAAAAAAGTATAAAAAACGCTTGCCAACTAAAAATAATTTTGGTATTATATATGAGCAATGGCGAAACACGGGAGCATAGCTCAGCTGGGAGAGCATCTGCCTTACAAGCAGAGGGTCATAGGTTCGAGCCCTATTGTTCCCACCATAATTCGCCATTGAACGATGCGGGAATGGCTCAGTGGTAGAGCGTTGCCTTGCCAAGGCAAATGTCGCGAGTTCGAATCTCGTTTCCCGCTCCATTTTTTTTATTATGGGGTTTTTTATAACAAACGGCGCCATAGCCAAGTGGTAAGGCACGGGTCTGCAAAACCTTTACCCCCAGTCCGAATCTGGGTGGCGCCTCCATAAAACGCCGAAGTGGCGGAATAGGCAGACGCAAGGGACTTAAAATCCCTCGGTGGCAACATCGTACCGGTTCAAGTCCGGTCTTCGGCACCAACAATAGAAGTCATCCAAAATTACGCCGTAATTTTTTGGGTGATTTTTTTTATAAAATCTAAAGGATTAATTATGAAAAGAAACTATTACGAATTTATTGAAACTGATGACGTAAAACTATTCACCATTGTAAACTTACCTGCTGAAGGCGAAAAATTCCCCATTGTTTTTATGCGTACTCCTTATGCAAATAAGGAAGAAACGCAAACGTACGAAGAAATAGTTAATGATTGTGCAAGAATTCATAAACCTTGGCTTGACAATGGTTATGCAATAGTTTACCAACATTGTAGGGGTTGCGGTAAAAGCAGTGGCGAATTTATTCCTTTTATATATGAAGAAAACGATAGTAAAGCACTTCACGCTTGGCTTAAAAAACAACCTTTTTATGATGAAAAGGTTTTTGTTAAAGGCTCAAGTTACGATGCGCGCGTAAACTACTATGCAAAACCTTTTGCTAGTCATATTAAAGGCGCAGTTCTTAACGTTATGAACACCGAACTTTACGACTTTATGTATGTTAACGGAAACCTTAAGAAGTTTTTTACCAACTGGTTTACGGGCGTATATAAATCAAATATGCACGTTAATAAAAATTTAACTGATGAAACAAGAAACACACGCCCATACACCAATTACACAAAGGCTGTTTTCGGAGAAAAAGTTAAAACGTTTGACAATTATATTTTACACCCTGATAGAAATGACAATTTTTATAACGAACCCGCGGGCGACGGATTTATTAAGACGGTTTATAACGATATAGACTTCCCCGTTTTATATCAAACCGCATACTACGATACTTTTTTTGAGCCCATGATAAATATGTGGCGTAAAAAAGATAAAAAAAACAACTGTGCTTTTGTAGTTTCGGCTTGTGGACACGCCGAAGTTTTCCCTGAAAACGCTATCGTATTCCCTAACGGAAAACGCGCTGATAGATACGGCGATTTACAAGAAATTGAATGGTTTAACTATATTTTAGGTAAAAATGAATCCCCAGTTAAACTTGGCACTATTTCTTATTACAGTTTATTTGAAAACATATGGAAAGAAGGCGACTTTATTCCCGAAAAAGAAATTGAAATTGCACTTGGAAGCGAAGTATTAACCTATACCTACAACCCACTTTGCCCCACCAAATTTGCAACTGATATGAGCGGATGTCTTCCCCAAGAAAAAATTGATAAAAATGACGTAATTACGGTTTATACTGAAGAATTTACTGAAGACAAAATTATTTGTGGCAACATGAGGGCAAAACTTTCAGTAAAATCAAACTGCAAAGACACCGCTTTCTATTTAAGATTAAGCGTCGTTAAAGAAAACGGCGATTATTGTCTTAAAGATACAATTAAAACTATACTATTTGACAACAAAAAGTATAAGCCCAACACCTTTATTGACTTAAATTTTGAATTTGAAAACATTTCATTGTTAATTAAGAAAGGTGAAAAATTTAGACTTGACGTTGCGTCCGCAAATAATGATAAATTTTATCCCCACTCTAACACGAAAGGTCTTTTCTCAAAACAAAAGAAAACCAAAATTGCAACAAACACCGTTGATTTTGGCTCTTCAAAACTTATTTTACCTATTAAGTAATCAACTAAACAATAAAAAACCCACTCAATTTTGAGTGGGTTTTTAAGTTTAATTAAATAACGCACATTTAATTAACAGGATAATAAATGCCTGGATTTATAGTATAACTAATGCTACCGGAATATACACTAACTTCACAAGTATCTATTCTTTTCCCGTCATTAATGCTATTGGTATCTAATTGATAGTTTATTACGTATTGTTGCCCCTTTGTAACATCTCCGACTGTCTCTATTACTGAATCTAATAAATATTCATTCTTGTCAGTTAAGATTATCTTTAATTTTAATTCTTCAATATCGTATTTTGGAACGAACCTAATAGTTACACTTCTATTAGTTGGAAAAATTATGTCAACATTTTCTATATCATTATTTTTTGCAACACGAGTTTCCGTTCTACTCTCTTCAATTTCACTTTTAATTATATTATCTATAGAAGAACACCCAACAAAGATTGAACAAAAACAAATTATAAAAATTAAACACACTAATTTCTTCACTTAATAATTCCCCTATAGATTTTTACACTAAAAATATAACATAGAATTTTCTATATGTCAACTAAAAACATAGAATATTCTATAAACTAAATATATTATGAAGAATTCTTTTAGTGAAATTTTAACAGAGTTTTTAATTGAGTATAATCTAACTCAAACGGCATTTGCAAACGCGATAGGTATTAAACAAAGCCAAGTTAGCGAATGGTTGAAAGGCAAAGCGAAACCAGGTTACGATAGTCTAAAAATTATTTCAATTACTTTTAACGTATCAGCGGATTATCTTTTGGGGATAAAAGAATATTAGATTTATCAACACAAGCTTTCTGTTAATTTTTGTTCAACAAAATTTTTTAGAACGACATTGGCAATATGTCAAAATTTAAAAACTCGCACACTTTATATTTACACGCTAAATCTAACGAATATATAATAATTTTCTTCTAATATAAAAAGCCTGCTATATTTCAAATTTAACGAAATATAGCAGGCTTTTTATTATATTGTAATAATCTCTGCAGGAAAAGATTTTTCCTTTTTTAACCTAATGAATCGCTAGTGGGTTTATGTCTTCTTTGGTCAAGTAAATATTTTCTTGATTCGGTCCAGTATTGAAGTGATTCAACAGGTTCTGCATCTAATTCCCAGTATTGCGTCATCATACCTTCTTTAACAGGTTTTTCAGCGCATTTCTTCATATACGCTTTTAAGTCAGCCATAGAAATTTCCGCTTTTGGATTAAAGTCAGGCGATTTCATATAGTTAATAATGAAGTTAGCCATATTAACAGTGGTAGGTTCTTTCTTGTCAAGACCAAGCATATTTAGTCCGCAAACAAGTAAACTGCCCTTTCCAACTTTAAGTTCAAATAGATATGAGAAATCCCTAAACGTATATTCATATAAGAAATCAGGTTCGTTAAAGCAGAACGAGTATGCGTCAAATCTATCTCTAACACTCTTATCAGTACCTGAAATAATAGACGTTGCTTTTACAGGGAAATCCGTAAGGTCAACTTTATCGCAATCTTCAGTGATAACGCTTAAGTTTACGTCGTAGAATCTTTCGGTAAAGAAACCATATTTATTAAGTATTTCAGTATCGTTTAGACCGCCATAGTTGGTTCCCCTATCCCAAATAACAGGCTTAAACCTATTCCAAGTAGCCTTAAATGAATATTCAGGGTTAGGCATTGACTTATCTAACAAGTGTCTAGTCCAAGCATTTCTGTAAACTAAACATACCTTTTTACCTTCTTCAAGCATTGCAAATGCTTTAGAAATATCATCAGTAATATTGATGTCGCCGTCAGAATAGTTAACGAATTCATTATAATATGGTGCGCTAACTTTTGAGTAAACCCAAATATTCCACCAGTTATCAGCAACTATTTTGCCGTCTTTTACAAGTTGAGCCTTAAGCACGTATTTATTTGAAGGTAAGCCTTTGGGAAGGTCAATATTAACTTTACATATTTCGTAAAGACCTTTTCTTGAAATATCAATAAGTTCAAGAGTGCCGTTTGTATAAACTTTACCATTTGTATCGGTAAATGAGTAAACGAATTCAGCGTCCGTATCAACTTCTTCACCGTAGTTAGAAAGTTTGAACGTTGCCAAAAGTTTTTCACCTTCGTAGAAAATTCTATCTGAAATTTCAGCAAGCAACACCCTATCAGCGTTAAAACGAATAAAATCTTTACTTTCAATGTAGTTTTCGTCGTCAAAGCAGTCAACTAAGCCGTTAGAGTTTTCATAAACGTCGGTATCAGCAAATTGTAAAAAGTGGAAACCACTAAGTAATTTGCTTGATCTAATCGCTTCGTAAGCGAATTTCCAGCATTCAAGTTGGAAATATTTACTTGCTTGGTAAAGTTCATCAAAACTTTCGGTTAAGCCTTTGGCTTCAATCATTTTAAGTTCTTCGTCAATCCACCAAGGTGCTTTAGTGCCGTATTTAGCGAATTTTTCTTTTAACGACTTGTAATCACGAATTGCTGTATAGTGACAAACTTCGTGAGCAATAAGCGGAATATCAAACCAAATTGCACGGGTGATTTTAGAATTATCATAGTCTTTTTGAACTGCTTCGCCGTGAGCAGAGCCACAACAAAGTAAATTGTCAGTATCTTCAAACATATTAGCGTGTTTTCCAAATGGGAAATAATAACTCATATGTTGAACGTCAATATCAACGTTAGGTCTGTGTGATGCACCCCAAGCGCAAGTATCTAAGAATAATCTACTTGGGTCAGTGGTTTTAATTAAACTACCAATTTCTAGCACGCGCTTGCTTGAACTTAAGTTCTTAATTTCGTTACCGATACAGTAAACTGCAAGCGACGGGTGGTTATAAAGAGAGTTGATAACCTTTAAAATAAATTCGTCCGGAACTAAATCTTCGTTAGTTTTAAGCATTTCTTGAAGGTTGTTATATTCACTTTCAGGGTCGCGAAGTTCAAGGTGAACCATAATACCAAGTTCGTCGGCAACGTTAAAGAACGTTTCGTTAGGAACTACCGAGTGGAAACGAATAAAGTTAAAACCAAATTTTTTAGCAGCAAGAATATTTTTACGATAGAAATCCGCTTCAGAAAGATTGCAGTTGTTTGAGTGGTCGTGCGCGGTTGCACCCCTTATGTATGCTCTCATATAGAAAGGTAAGCCATTAAGGAAGAATTTACCGTCTTTTGATTGAAGTGAGCGGAAACCAAAGTTACCATTTACTTCTTCTATGCCGTTTTCAGTTTCAATTTTTGCGGTAAAAGAATATAAATTCGGATTTGAAGTATTCCAAAGTAATGGATTTTCAATGCTGAACGGCTCGCACACGTCGTTTGAAATTGCATTAAATACAAAATTAAATTTTCTACCTGTTTTTACTTCAACAACGTCAAAAATAATTTTTGAAATTTTACTTTCAGATTTAACGCAAAGTTTAGCGTCGCCATTTAAGTTCTCGGTTATAACTTTTAAAATCGTTTTATTTTGTGTAATCATAATTCCATCCTAGATTTTTTATTAAATATATCACATTAATTGCTATATGTAAATAGCAAAAAACGTTTTATGCAAAATATTTTATATTTTGAGAAAGTTTTTTTACTTTTCCCTTTTTTACTGCTACAAAACCATACTTATTTTCAATGGTATCGCTTGCACCTATTACGCAATCGGGAAGATTTCTCCACGGTTCTATGCAAATAAATTCAGACGCATATTCTTTCCAAGCAAGTAGCACGTTAAACCCTTTAAAAGATATTTCAGCAATATACTTTTCACCCTTAATGAGTTTAACTTTTTTTGAACTTAAATCCTTAAAAATTAGCGATAATGCTTGTTCAAAATATTTGTCTTGCAGTATAAGTTCGTTCCCTTGTCCTAAAATTTCGGTTTTACCTGTTAAATAACCATTATCGTCGTTACAATAATTTACAAAAATTTCATCACAATTAAACTTTAACTTATAATCGTCTGAAACACCATTAAGTGCAAAAGATTCATGTCCTCCACAAGCAAAATATAAAGTTTTATCGTCTAAATTTATAACTTTATATTCAATGTTAAGCGTTGATTTTTTTAAGGTGTATTTTACCCTAAAATCAAACTTAAACGGATATATTTTTAGCGTTTCTTCGTCTGATTTTAACGAAAATTCAATTTCACTTTTCTTTTGTTTTACAAGTGAAAATTCCTTGTTCATTGCAAAGCCGTGAGCAGGAACATCGTAAGACTTACCATCATAAATAAATGCCACGTGACCACAAACTGGGAAAAGCACGGGAGAGTGTCCATCCCATTTGCCGTCTTTATTTTGCCAAAGTTTTTCTTCGCCATACGCGTTAAGGCTTATTAGTTCAGCACCAAACGAATTAAATTTGGCAACTGCTACTTTACTTTTAATTTCGTATATCATATTAATACCTTAAAATAAATAATTACATTATGTGTAACATAATAACACTTAAAAACGCATTATATTACCTAATAATTTTAGGGAAAGTTTTTTTCAAAATAATAGCCCTAAGAATATAATTCTTAAGGCTATATGGAGCTGATAACCGGAATCGAACCGGTGACCTCGTCCTTACCAAGGACGCGCTCTACCATCTGAGCCATATCAGCATTAAATTTACAACGCTTGTTCATTATATAAAATATTACAAGATTTGTCAATATAAATAAGCAAGTTTTTGTAAATTTAATTATTTATTTTTTTATAATTTAGCCTATAAAGATTTATTATACGTTTTCAGCAGTTTCTTCCCCTATTTCTTCTTCGCTTTCGGGGGTAATAGCTATCTTAATGAGTTTTGTACCATCATCAATTCTCATTACTTTTACGCCTTGAGTATCTCTACCAATAATACTTATATCTTCAGACGCTACTCTTATTATAATACCAGTATCAGTTATCGCCATAATATTTTCGTCTTTGGAGACAAGTTTCATATTAACAAGTTTACCCGTTTTAGCCGTAAATACGCCTGCTTTAACACCTTTTCCGCCTCTAGTTTGAAGTCTATAATCACTAATATCAGTTCGTTTACCATAACCATTTTCAGTAATGGTAACTACTTCGTAACCTTCTTTAATGATTGACATATCAACTACAACGTCGTTTTTAGAAAGAAGCATACTTCTAACACCTTGAGTATCTCTACCCATAGGACGAACGTCTTTTTCACTAAATCTAATACACTTACCCTCATGCGAAGCCATAATAATTTCATCTTCGCCATTAGTTAAGCCAACTGAAATAAGTTCGTCGTCTTCAGTAAGTTTAATTGCAACTTTACCAACTTTTCTAATGCTTGCAAATTCTTCTAAAGCAGTTTTCTTAATCAAGCCTTTCTTTGTTGCCATCATAATATAGCCAACGCTATCTTTAGGAAGCGGTAACACTGCATAAACTTTTTCACCAGGAGATAGTTGTAATAAGTTAACAATCGCCCTACCCCTAGCAGTTCTTTGTGCCTCTGGAATAAAGAAGCCTTTAAGATTATAAACCTTACCTAAATTCGTAAAGAATAATATATCGTCGTGAGTTGACGTTACGAACATATTTTCAACAAAGTCTTCTTCTTTGGGTTTATGTGCGGTAACACCTTTTCCGCCACGGCGTTGAGTTTTATATTCTGCAATAGGAACACGTTTTATATAGCCTAAATTCGTCATACTAACTACAACGTCTTCAACGGGAATCATATCCGCAATATCTATATCGCTATAATCGTACGAAATTTCCGTTTTTCTTGGCGATTGATACTTATTCTTAATATCTTCCATATCAGCCTTTAGAATTGCCTTTACACGCCATTCATTAGCCAAAATATCTTTAAGGTCGGCAATGATTTTATCAAGTTCAACCAGTTCATCTTTGAGTTTGTTAACTTCCATACTTGTAAGTCTTTGAAGTCTCATTTCAAGGATTGCGTTTGCTTGTTTATCAGAAAGTTCAAATGCTTCAATAAGTTTTGTGCACGCACTAACTTTATCAGCCGATTTTTTGATAATTTCAATAACTTCGTCAATATTTGCAAGCGCAATTACTAAACCTTTTACAATATGTTCACGCTCTTCAGTTTTTGCTAAATCGTATTTAGTACGTCTAACTATTACGTCTTCTTGGTGTTTAATGTATAGACTTAAAATTTCTTTAATTCCAAGAACTTTAGGTTCACCATCAACAAGTGCCAAAAGAGTAATACCATCTTTAACTTGAAGATTTGTATGCTTAAATAAAACGTTTAAAACAACTTGTGCGTTTGCGTCTTTTTTAACGTCAATAACAATTCTTAGACCGTGTCTATCAGATTCATCTTTAATATCGGCAATTCCATCAATTTTCTTGTCTTTGACAAGTTCAGCCATCGTCTTTACAAGCATAGCCTTATTTACTTGATAAGGAAGTTCTGTAACGACGATACGTTCTCTACCATTTAAAAGTTCTTCAATTTCAGTTTTAGCACGAAGAACGAAACCGCCTTTACCCGTTTTATATGCTTGTTTAATACCGCTACCACCCATTAAAACACCGCCGGTAGGATAATCAGGCGCGGGAATGTATTGCATGATATCTTCAACTTCAATTTCAGGGTTGTCAAGCATTGCAATACAAGCGTTTAAGCATTCCGCAAGGTTGTGTGGCGGAATATTTGTAGCCATACCAACCGCAATACCATCAGCACCATTAACTAAAATATTAGGAATTCTTGACGGCAAAACAACCGGTTGCATTTCAGTATCGTCAAAGTTCGGATAGAAATCAACAGTATCTTTGTCAATTTCTTTAAGCATTTCGTTTGCAAGTTTAGAAAGCCTTGCTTCGGTATATCTATACGCTGCAGCGGGGTCGCCGTCAACAGAACCAAAGTTACCGTGTCCATCAATAAGCGGGAAATTTATAGAAAAATCTTGCGCCAAACGAACTAATGCATCGTAAACCGAACTATCACCGTGCGGGTGATATTTACCTAAAACTTCACCGACTATTTTAGCACATTTTTTGAAGGGTTTATCGCTTGTAAGCCCCATATCGTGCATTGCATATAAAATTCTTCTATGAACGGGCTTTAAGCCGTCCCTAACGTCAGGAATAGCACGTGAAACGTTTACAGCCATTGCATACGCCATAAACGACTTCTTAACTTCATTATTTACTTCTACGTTAATAAGTTTAGTTTTTGAAAGTATTGATTTGAATTCCGCTGAAAGTTCTGCGGGAACGTCTTTTCTACTCATTGCACTCTCCTTATCCTATATATCTAAATCAGTTACGAGTTTAGCATTGTCTTCAATAAATTGACGACGAAGTTCAGGGTTATCACCCATAAGTGTTGTAAATATTTCATCCGCTTCAACAGCGTCTTCCATAGTTACGCGAAGCATCGTTCTAGTTTCAGGGTTCATAGTGGTTTCCCAAAGTTGTTCAGGGTCCATTTCACCAAGACCTTTATAACGTTGAATTTCGCATTTACCAACTTCAGCAATATAATCTTGCAATTCTTTATCGGTATAGCAATATTTATCTACTTTACCCTTCGTTGCCTTATATAGCGGGGGTTGAGCAATATAAACGTGCCCCGTTTCAATAAGCGGACGCATAAATCTAAAGAAGAAAGTAAGAAGTAGAATTCTAATATGGCTACCGTCAACGTCCGCGTCGGTCATACAAACTATTCTATCGTAACGAAGTTTAGTAACGTCAAAATCTTCTTTAATACCACCGCCAAAAGCAGTAATCATTGCCTTTATTTCTTCATTTTCAAGAATTCTATTTATTCTAGCCTTTTCTACGTTTAGAATTTTACCCCTTAACGGCAAAATCGCTTGGAACCGTCTATCCCTACCAGATTTAGCACTACCGCCTGCCGAATCACCTTCTATAAGGAAAATTTCGCATAAAGACGGGTCTTTACTAGAACAATCCCAAAGTTTACCGGGAAGTTGTGTGCTTTCAAGGGCGCCTTTTCTTCTAGTATTTTCTCTAGCAAGTCTTGCGGCTTCCCTAGCACGTTGCGCGGTTAAGCATTTAAGAATAATTTCTTTTGCTTCTGCGGGATTTTCTTCCAAGAAGTTACCAAAATATTCATTCATAGCCTTGGTAACACAAGTTCTAATTTCACTATTGCCAAGTTTAGTTTTGGTTTGGCCTTCAAATTGCGGTTCAGTAAGTTTAACACTAACAACTGCAACTAAGCCTTCCCTAACGTCTTCAGAAGAAACTTTATCGTCACCTTTAAGTATGTTAACCTTCTTACCAAAATCATTGATAATTCTAGTAAGTGAAGACTTAAAGCCGTCTAAATGAGTACCGCCTTCTTCCGTGTTAATATTGTTTGCGAAAGCATATAACACTTCGTTATATGTGTCGGTATATTGAAGAGCAACTTCAACTTCGTTATCGCCATAGAAAACGTCAAAATATACGGGCTTAGCAAAAAGCGGAGTTTTATTTTTACTTAAATCTTCTACGAAATGCGCAATACCACCTTCATAGTAGAATTCATCTCTTGCTTCTTTTTCAGGTCTTTTATCTTCAATGTTAATTCTCAAGCCTTTATTTAGGTACGCAAGTTCACGAAGTCTAGTTTTAATAGTATCGTAATTAAATACGGTAGTTTCAAAAATTTCCGCATCAGGCATAAAGGTAACCCAAGTACCAGTAAAATCAGCACTGCCAACTACTTTAAGCGGTGCTTGCGGAATACCCCTGTTATACGTTTGCTTATAGTGGTTGCCGTTTTGAAAAACTTCAACGTCAAGCCATTCTGAAAGCGCGTTAACAACAGATAAACCAACGCCGTGTAAACCACCCGAAATTTTATATCCACCACCGCCGAATTTACCACCAGCGTGAAGTTTAGTTAAAACTACTTCAACAGCGGAAATACCTTCCGTGTGGTGAATTGCCGTAGGAATACCCCTACCATTATCAGTAACAGTACAAGAGCCATCGGCATTAATTATTACGTTAATAGTATTACAATACCCCGAAAGTGCTTCGTCAATAGAGTTGTCAACTATTTCTTGAACTAAGTGATGAAGCCCCCTAACGTCAGTAGAGCCGATATACATACCCGGTCTTTTACGAACGGGGTCAAGCCCTTCTAAAACTTGTATTTGACCTTCGCCATAATTTGCAGTAGTTTTTACGTTTTCTTCCATTTTTACCCACCGTAAATTTTTATTTTTTTACACGTATAATTTTAACATAAAATTAAATTTTTTTCAAGTGATTTTTACATTTTTTAAAACTATTATATAGTTTTAACAAGCATTATTCTTACAAACTTGAAAATAGTGCATATTTTACGTTTTTTTGCCCAAAATATTAACGGAGATTATGCAATGAATCTATGTAGAAATTGTAAAAAAAATATAACTTTTGGAAACGAATTAAAATGCCCAAATTGCAATGCATACTTTTGCGCCAATTGTGCTAACGAAAATAAAAACATTTGCCCTTACTGCTATTCTTCGCTAGAATTTAATAATTAAAATTTAAAAACAAAAAAAACGCTTTTTTAAGCGTTTTCTTTTTTTAATTCGTTAAGCCTATCACAATAAAACGTTCCTAAGCCTTTTAATTTCATTTTATTAGCCTCTTTCATGCCTTTATTGTAGAACTTGTCAAAAAACTCACAATTTCCGTCCACGCGTAAAATATAGGCTAATTTTGTTAAAACATTAAGCGCATCATTGTTTGCATTTAAGTGTTTTTCAAGTTCTAGCATAAAGTCGTCGGCATCATCTTCACTGAAATCAAACGTACAATACGAATAAAGAGCATACGTTTTTATTAGGTTTATAGCGCCATTTGGCAAAGACTCTGTAAGCATAAGCATTCTACTTATAATTGCTTTCGCTTCGTCATAATTTTTAACGTCAACGTTATAAAAATACCTAGCCGACAATAGCGATAAAAAGGTTAAACTATCTTCTGGTAGTTGCGGAACGTCGTAATATAAGTTTCTATCAATTTCTTTAGGTGATTTTCCATTAAGCAATAAACTTTCTATTTTGAAAAGGTTAATCATAACCTTAGATTCGTCATCATTACGTTTCAGCCCGTAAATTACACCCGCATCGTTTCTAGCGCCAAACGAACTGACGGGAAGAACCGCAGACAAAAAAGAGTAAACACTAACGGGAAGGCCAACAGCCCAAAGCACATAAGCCCACATAGGTATTATTGACGTTAGAAAAAATGGCACAATACATATAACCATCAATATTGCATTAAATATTGCTCCACCCCTTGTCATTTTTATAATCTTTTCTTCAGCATTTTCATCTGATTTAAGTGCCATTTGGGTGCTACCAGCACAATCGTTATATTTAACTAGTGAAAATTGAGTTTTTTCTTTAGTTTTTGTCCACTTAAAGAAAAATATTGTAAGTTCAATCAAGGTAAAACCATTAGCCTTGCCAAAAATAACGTGTCCTATTTCGTGAAAAAACACGTTAAGCACTGCAAAAATAATAGCACCACACACCGAAAACAAAATAATTTTACCTATTTTGTAGTTATAATTAAACTTACAAAAAACAAGCATAAAAAATGTTAGTGCGATTGACAAACCTATGGTTATAGCATTATTAATTATATTGGTTTTTCTATTCATATTTTCCTTTTAATAAATATCCTTCTAAATTATCGTCTTCACTTATGGTAATTTCTTTAATTTTTAGATATTCCATAAGATTTTTTAATATTATAGCGCCAGTGCCTATGACACGTTCCCTACCCTTTTGAAGACCAATTATTTCATTGCGTTTATCAATAGGGGTGGTAAATATTTTATCTATGATAGACAAAATACCATTATAAGTCAAAACTTGTCTATTGATAATTTTAGAGTCATAAACTTTAAGTTCTAAACTTATTGACGCCATTGAAGTTGCCGTGCCTCCAATTCCGTAAAAGTTAGAAAAAGGCACGTCACCATATTCCAAAACAAAATTCCTACAAAAAATATCTAATACGTTTTTGTCTTGCCCACAAATATCCGTTACCTTAACACAACCATAGGGCAAACTTTTTTTATAAATTATATTAGAATTTTTACAAACTGTAATTTCAGTACTTGCTCCGCCAATATCAATAATCGCACCGTCTTTGCCCTTAAGCGCACCGAGTAAGCCTAATTCCGCTTCATAATCACCCGAAACAACGTCTAAATTTATGCCAAAGTTTTTGTAAAACTCACTAACGAAAAAATCTTTATTTTTTGAAGTTCTAACCGCAGCGGTTGCAAAAGCATAAATTTTTTCCGCACCATCTTTTTTTGCTTTATCAATAAAAAAAGAAACAACGGAAAAGGTTGTTTCTATAGCCTTTGGTTTAAGCAACAACTCTTCCCCCATATCTTTAGCAAGAGCGGTTATTTGAGATATTTTATATAGGGTAACGCCGTTTTCTGAAAGCATAAGCCTTGCGGAGTTAGAACCTATATCTATAACAGCAACTTTCATCAATCACCCAAAGGAACGTCGTTAATATTTGAATATCCTAATTCTCTAGCGCGAAGTTCTATCCACCAACGTTCTGAACGAGCAGCATAAATATCTTCGCCCTCATCTATCATACGGTTATATTCAGCAATCGCCTCGCGAAGTTCACGATTTTTCTTTTTTTCAAAACTAATCGCTATAATTTGATAAATCATAACTAGCAAAAGAATAACCAGTAGTAAAACAGCACCAACAGTAATAGCAACCGTTAGCCTTTTTTTCTTATCTTCAGATACGTTTTGACCTATTAACGCCATGACATTTTTTCCTTTTCTTTTGCTTATATATATTATACACTATAGACCGCATTTTTGCAAGTATACAACCAAAGGTTTTATGCCCTAAACAGACACCAAGCAAAACACCAAGCGGCATATATAATCTAAAATCACCCATTTGCATATCAAAGGCATATAAATTGAAAAGTATAGTTACTAAAGCAAAAAATAAAAACTCTATAATTGCCTTTAATATTTTATATTTAACGACACGAATAAGTGGATAAATAAAAACAAAAATTAAACTACTTACTCCGCCAAAAGCAACACACGAAATAAAAACGTAAAACTGCCCGTGAGAAACATACATTACTTAAAAATCCTTTTAATAACGGGCGGTTTTTTTGTTAGATATTTTATTTCAAAAAAATTGCCGTCAGCACTTAAATTTCCAGTCCCCTTATTAAACGCGGTAATTTTAATACCTTCGCCTGTGATTTTCAGTTTACTACCAAGTACTGAAAGATTTAAAACTTGCTCCGAAAATCCGTCAACACTTTCTACGCCAGACACGTAAAGTCTTTTTCTTGCATCTAGTTCAATTTTATGAATTTCCATTTGATTTTGCATAATTCACCTCGGTTAAATATATGCAAAATAAGTGGAAAATAAAACTAATCGGGAAGTTTCATATCTCCAAATTTAATTAAGCCTTTCTTTCTCATAAATTCACTAATAACTAAATTTAGAATTGCAGGCAAAATAATCATAAGAAGAATAATTCCAATAACACCTAAAACACCCGACGTATAGTTAAACAAATCAAAAACGCCAACTAAACCGCTAGTACCCATACCACCGCCAGACGAACCGCAAAGAAGTTTAAATACACAAGTTGAAAGCGGGCCTAAAATAGCGCTAGTAATAATCATAGGTAACATTATTATAGGCTTTTTCATGATGTTTGGAATTTGAAGCATGCTAGTTCCTAATCCTTGAGCAATAAGACCACCAAAACCATTTTCACGATAACTTGCAACAGCAAATCCAACCATATGCGAAGCACAACCAACAGTTGCCGCGCCACCCGCTAATAAAATAGCACTAACTTGGTCTGGCGTTCCGTTTGTAAGAACCGGAGACGCAACCGCAATCCAAATCGCCGCAGAAGATGTTGGCATTGTTAAAACTATACCCATTATAACAGCAATAGTTATACCCATAAGGAAAGGCGTAGCGTCAGTTGCAATCGCTATAAGCGCACCTAGTTGATTTACAAGCCAAATGAACGGGAAAGCAACAAACACACCAACAAACGATAAAAGCATAGCACCGATAGGAACTAAAATAATATCTAGTTTAGTTTTACCAGCATACAAACTTACAATTTCAATTACAAACATAGTTACAACGTATGCACCTATGGGATTTCCTGGAGCACCAAATGAAAGAGCGGTAAACGCGTTTGCACCAACGATAAGTTTATCTGCAAATGCACCAACGAAACCAACTACCGCTGAAGAAAATACTAAAAGTTTATTTTTACCTAAAGCATGCGCTATACCAACGCCTATACCAGCACCCATAAGTGATTTAGCAATGCTAGATATGTAAAGCAAAGTTTTACCAACGTAATTATTCCCTATCCAGCCCGCAATTTGCGCTAAAATTGTACCAGCAATTAATGTAACAAATAAACCTTGAGCCATACCCGAAAATGCGGTTATAAAATAACGCTTGGGAAGTTCTTTAAGATAGTTTTTTAACTTTTGATTTTTCATAAGTCAATCTCCGTAAGTTTATTATCTACTTGGTCGCATGACGTAAGATAGTACTTTACGCCGTTTTTTATAACTAATTTATCCGCACGAACGTTTTTGCCGTGTAAATGACCATACACTACCACGTCAACGCCGTTTTCTTCAAAAATTTTGGTAAAGAGCGAATCTTCACGCCTAACGTTAAATGGCGGATAGTGAACTAGCGCAATAAGTTTATCCCCTTCTTCTTTAAGTTCATTTGCCTGCTTTAGAGAGAGTTTTAGTCTTTCCGCTTCACGAAGATAAATCTTATTATCACCTTCATTAAAGTCAGGAGAGCCAGGAACGCTCCAAAGCCTAGAACCGCAAATAACTTTGCCATCTAGTTTTATCGCATCATTTTGAAGTGCGTAAAAATTTTCAGGAAGAATATCCCTAACCTTACCAATACCACTCCACCAATAATCGTGATTACCTTTTATTAAAACCTTTGTGCCTTTTAGATTTTCTAAGAGCGAAAGATCAAGTTTAGCATCGCAAATATTCATTGCCCAACTTATATCGCCACCTATTAAAACAACGTCATCGTCAGTTACTTTAGAATTCCAGTCTTCAAAAATTTTATCTAAATAATTAACCCAATTACCGCCAAAAACGTCCATAGGCTTATTAGTGTTGGTTGAAATATGCAAATCGCTTATTGCAAAAATTCTCATATGTTTATTTTAATGTATTAAAATAACTATGTCAAGAAAATAACAAAAAAAGCACGCTTTTGCGTGCTTTTTTATATAATCTAAAAGGCTTCAATTATTCTGGATACATAGGAAGTTCAAAAAACCCTGCGCATACTTCTTGTGTGTATTCTTGACACGGTGGAATAGGCGTATATCCGTATGACGGAATTAAAAGTTCTACTTCCATAACAATTTTAATTATAACCGAAACACAAGCGTCAATGGTAAACTGATTTAGCCCAGTATAAGAGCCTTGAGTTGATACGAGCGAAACAATTGCTTCAACCGCATATGGCATTATAGATGCTGACGGAATATTGAGTATTACGTCTTTGGGAATGGTTACCGTTGACGTTGCCACACCTTCAACCCCATTAGCGTCTGTATATGCTACAGAAACGGGTATTATAACGTCCGTTTTAATTCTTGCGGAATGCGGGCGTTCAGAAAGCGGTTCAACAAGCAAATTACTTACCACCCCAGTTTGAAGAGTGCTTTTAGCACTGACAAAAGTTAAGGGATATGTAGGATTTGCCGGCGTAAGATTAGTTATAGTTAATACAATGTTGGTTAGTTGAGTTTGTTGCATGCAAGCATCAAAAACCTTTTTGGTTTCAATACATACTTTTTCACACAAACCATTAAGCGGATTTCCATTTATAGCCCCTGGACATCTGTCTGATTGAAAATTACAAAAAAACGACATATTTATCCTCCTTTTTGGCTTTATACTAAAGTATATGTTTTACCCCACTCGTTATGATACACAAATTAAAAGCCCGAACAAAAAATTCGGGCCAAAATTTATTTAATTATTTCATTAACTATATTTGCTAAATAATCAGTTTCGGTTTTTTCAATTTCACCTTTGTCTATTAAGGTAGCAAGCGAATTATCAATCGGTAATTTTGCAAATGATTTTATATCAAAATCTTTTGCGGTTTTCTCTACCTTACTCTTACCGAAAACTTCAATTTCCTTATTGCAATCTGGGCATTTAAGGTATGAATAATTTTCTACTAAAGCATATACGGGAACGTTCATAAGTTTTGCCATTTTAACCGCTTTATCTACTATCATAGTAACTAAATCTTGCGGAGAGGTAACCACAATTATTCCATCAATCGGAAGTGATTGAAACACGGTTAAAGGCACGTCGCCAGTTCCTGGTGGCATATCAACGAACATATAGTCTACGTCGCCCCATAAAACGTCTGTATAGAATTGTTTTACGGCGCCGGCAATTACAGGTCCGCGCCATATTACAGGCTGGGTATCATCTTCTAAAAGTAAATTTACCGACATAATTTTAATACCACCCTTGCTTTCGGCAGGAGCAATAAGTTTTCCGTCGGGAGAATATGCTTTGTCAGTAATTCCAAAGGTTTTTGGTATTGATGGACCAGTGATGTCGGCATCTAAAATTGCGGTTTTATACCCTTTTTTAGAAAAAGCAACTGATAAAAGCGAAGTTACTAAAGATTTACCAACCCCGCCTTTGCCACTAACTACCGCAATAATCTTTTTAACGTTAGAGTATTCGTTTTGTTTTTCTTTTTGAATTTGCCTACTTGAACAATTTTCAGAGCAAGTAGAACAATCGTGCGTGCATTCGCTCATATTAGCCTTCCTTTTATAAGTTTATTTTTTCAAAAAGTGCAATAAAATTATTTTCAGCACCAACTGATAATACGTAATTATTTGACGCATTGTCAGTAATTATTTCGTGAACAAAAAAAATTGAACTTGGGTTTTTAATTTTGACTTCGCGCTCCGTCCATTTTTTTGTTAAATCTTCTTTTGAAATATCATTCTGTACGCCAAGTTTTTCTTTTACCCTAAAAATTTTCTCATCAATTATTTGAACGTCAACGCCGTTTTCACATTCAAAAGAAACGGAAACAGCGACAACGTTTTCAGAGTGCGCAAGTGAAAAATATGGTTTTTTATCTTTTAATTCCCATTTACCATTAACAACGTTAAAACCATTAGAAAAATCAACGTTTAATTTTTCAAAAATAGTTAAAAGTAATTTCCAAACGTAGTAACTTTGAGAAAATCTTTTTTTGTTATTTATAGATTTAACGTAAGATTCACGCTCTAATGAAAATTTATTAAAATCATAATCATTTGCGCCACTTGGAATAAGCGCGTAAAAAACTTTTACCACGCTAAAATTATACAACTTTTTAATAGTTTATGCAATTATAAAACTGATTTTATTGAAAATTTATAATTTTTATGATATAATAGCACTATCAAAGGAGATTTTTATGAATATTTGGCACGATATTGAATCAAGCAAAGTACAACCCGATAATTTTATAGCGGTAATTGAAATTAGCAAAGGTTCAAAACAAAAATATGAAATGGATAAAACGACAGGACTACTTAGGCTTGACCGTATATTACACACCTCAACTCACTACCCCGCAAACTATGGGTTTATTCCGCACACACTAGCAGACGATAACGACCCTATGGACGTTTTAATTTTGTGTTCTGAAAGTTTAGTTCCTATGAGTTTAGTTGAGTGCTACCCCATAGGCGTTATTCTTATGAACGATAACGGCGCTCTAGACGAAAAAATTATAGCAATTCCTTACGCAGACCCTAACTACAATTGTTATAAAACGATTGACGATTTACCAAAACATATTTTTGATGAAATGAAACACTTTTTCACGGTTTACAAACAACTTGAAGATAAAAGCACTTCAGTTGACGTAGTTGCTGGTAAAGACGAAGCGGTAAAAATTATTGATAAATCAATAGAAAATTATAAAAAACATTTATTTGAACTAACAAAATAAAACAAAAATTAAAGGACGCTAATAAGCGTCCTTTTTTTATTTAGTTAAATATTTTTCCGCCAACAACTTAAACGATGGAAGTGAATTTATTATTTTTTGTTTATCTACGCAGTAAGCAATTCTAACGTATCCGCTAACGCCAAAATCATCACAAGGAACTAACAAAATATCAAGTTCTTTTGCCTTTTTATAAAAATCGTAAGCATTGCCGTTAAATGCCTTAACGAATAAATAGAATGCCCCGTCAGGTTTTACACACTCAAAGCCAAAATCAGTTAAATTATTATATAAAATATCACGATTTTCCTTATAAGCGTCAATATTAACTTTTGCATTGACACAGCGCTTGATAACTTGTTGGAATAAACTTGGCGCACAAACGTATCCAAGCGACCTACCAGCACCACACACTGCAAGATAAAGTTCTTTAGCGCAGTATGCTTTTGGACTAACTGCAATATAACCTATTCTTTCGCCCGGAAGCGATAGCGCTTTTGAATACGAATAACAAACTATGGTATTATCATAATAATTCATTAAATACGGAACTTTTACGTCGCCGTAAACTAATTCTCTATACGGCTCATCACATATTACATAAATATTAGTGCCAAATTCTTTAGATTTTTTATTGAGAATTTCAGCAAGTTTTATTATAGTTTCTTCACTATAAACAACACCGCTTGGGTTGTTTGGAGAGTTAACTATAACCGCTTTAGTGTTAGGGGTAATTTTACTTTCAAAATCATAAAAATCTATTTGAAAATCTTTTTCATTTGGTATAGATTTTATTACTTTTCCACCGGCATTTTCAATAAAAACAGTATATTCCGTAAAGAAAGGTGCAAAAACTATACATTCTTCATTAGCATTTAGTAACGCCTTAAGCGAAATAGTTAGAGATGCCGCCGCGCCACACGTCATGTAAATTTCGTTAGCAGTAACCTGAGCACCGAAATTCGTTCTTATGTGATTAGCAATAGTTTCCCTAACGCTTAAATCACCAGGCGCAGAAGTATAGCCGTGAAGAAGGAGCGCATTTTCATTTTTAAGTAAATAATCAAGTGCTTCATTTACTTCACTTGGCGGAGTAACGCTAGGATTACCCAAACTAAAATCGTAAACCTTGTCACTACCTACTTCTTTTGCCCTTTTCTTGCCATATTCAAAAATTTCCCTAATAATAGAGCGTTTGTTTCCAAGCGAATATGCTTTTTCATTGAAAATCATTTATTTTTCTCCAAGTCTAAAAGTTTTAATGCGTTTTTATAAAATATTTTATCATTTTCTTCTTTTGATAAATTAAATGATAAAATCGTATCGGCGTCTTTTTTAACGTCGCCCCACGGCGAATCACTTGCAAATAAAATTTTATCAGCGCCGTGTTTATTTAGTATCTTTTTAAAAATCCCTTCATCAATTTGATGCATTGTAAACGCCGTGTCAAAATATAGGTCTAAACCACAAAGTTTATCGTAAGTTTCTTCCCATAATTTATGCGCGCCATAATGCGCCAAAACCAACTTATCGTATTTTACTTTATTATACACGTCAAGAACCATATCAGGCGTACATCTTACTGGCTCTGTTAAAAAGCCGTTATCAACCCCAGAGTGCGTTATAACAATTAAGTCATTATCTTTAGCACATTTAATAATTTTAACGTATTTATCGTCGTTAAAGTTTGTTTGTTGATAATCAGGGTGAATTTTAACGCCTTTAATTCCCAAATTTTTAAGAAATTTCATTTTGCTAGGTATGTCATCACAATCAGGATGAATACCCGCGAAAGACAAAATTTTAGGCGTAGAAGATGAAAATCTATCATTTACATCAACAACAAACTGCGTAACCTTTTCAAATTGGGTTGGTTTAGTTAAAACTGGAAAAGTTATTGAAAAGTCAACACCGCTTTTTTTCATTGACTCAATAAGTCCTAAAACCGTACCATCCGTATAAGGTGTGCCGTTACTATTTTTTGCTAAAGTTTCAATAGTTGATTTTGCAATTTTATCGGGAAAAACGTGCGAATGAAAGTCAATTATCATAAAAACTATGCCTTATAATCGGGATTTAATGATTTATAAAGTTTACCATTTCCCGTATTGTCGCAATAAATTTCGCCTGCCTTGGCACTATTTAAGCCCGCTCTAAAATTTTCAAGTTCGGAATCAGTTGAATCGGCGTGGTTAATTATAATAACTTCAAGCATTTTGGGTGAAACAAGCGTTCCCCAATCACTAAAACCGCGCATATGCGAGCCTATCATATGTAAAACTTGAATTTTGAATTCTTCGTCTAAATCATAATCTTTAAGGTATGACTCTACAATTTTCACGCCTTCGTAAGAATGCCCTAAAAGACGTGCAGAATTAGTCATATAAACGTCGCCTTCTGGCGTGATGTCAGAAAAATCTTTAAATTCAACCGCTTTTCCTATATCGTGGAGCAAAGCGCCAAAAATTATAAGGTCAAGGTCAACGTTAACGCTAGAATATTCTTCAGCAATTTTAACCGCTAAATTAGTGACAGAATAGGCGTGATGAAGCAATCCACCCTTAAATGCGTGGTGATTATTTCTGCCTGTTGCAGGCTTATTTATAAACTTAAATTTATAATCGGAATATATTTTCTTGCAACAATTTTTAAGCACTGAATTTTTAATTCTATCGCAATAAGAAAGACAGCCGTTATAAAGCGCTTCAAGTTCAACATCCGTCATATTATTAAGGTCGTTAATTTTTATCATTTTACTCACCTAAACTTTTTATTTATTATAACATATTAAAACGCTATTTTCAAGCGTATTAAAAGTATTATAAAACAAAAAATCCCCCTATAAAAGGGGATTTTTATATTTACTTAATACTACTAATTTTTAAGATTTTATGCCCTACCACCCTTGCTACTGCTTGGCACATACTATTTGATGACGGCAAGAATAACGCATAAAAAGCATCTCTAAAGGTATAAACTTGTCCAGCGACAAGCGCGGGGCCCGAACCTTCGGCAAGGTCACTTTCTTTAATGGTTAAAGTTTCGCTTAAATCACTTATATAATCAAAAGCGGTAAGTGAAGTTAAAACTTTTAAAGTACTTGCAAAAGGCATTTCAACCGTAGGATTTTTTGAATACAAGAAATACGGATTTTCTTTAGTGAAAAAATCATATTTATTGTAAGCAGAGCCGTTTTTAGGCAAAACACATACGCAAGCGCGTTCGTAAAACAAGTCTTTTTCTAAATCGCTAATATCAGCGTTTCTATCATAGTAAAGTCGTTTAGCGATATCAAACAACGCTTTAGCGCTAGGAAAGCGCTTTGAAGCATAAAAATTATAGTGGTCAAGGTCTTTCCAGTCGTCATACATACCTGGCTCTCCACCTGATACTGCACCAACGAATTTTATGCCTGTTTCAATATCTTCTACTACACCAACGAAAGACGCGATAGATGTTGTACCTGTTTTTGCGCCTAAAATATAATAATCTTTTGCGAAATCTAAAATATTTGGGTCGTATTCAGGATTCGTATAGGTAGAAATTAGGTTGTAAAACTTTTCGCCCTTTCTATCCTTTAATTTATACGACGGAGTATTCCAAATAGGATAAAGCCTATCAACGGTTGACGCGTGAATAACCATTTTAACTAAATCTTGAATAGTAGTTCTATTATATGGAGCGTCATTTAGCCCGCTAGCATTTGAAAAAGTGGTCGTACCCTTCATACCGATATCGTCGGCTTTCTTTTTCATTGCTTCATAGAATGCTTTTCTTGCAAGGTCGTCTAGCGCATTTATCTCTTTAGAATTTTTATCTAAAATACAATCTTTTACACTCATCTTAGGTATAGCAAAAACTATTTAATATTATTTAAGGTATAAATTTTATGTCCTACGTTTCTAGCAAGTGCTTGACACATAGTGTTAGATGATGGCAAGAACATAGCGTATAAAGCATCACGAATAGTATAAACTTCGCCAGCAACTAATTTTGGGCCAGAGCCGTGTGAATAATCGCTTTCTTTAATAGTAATAGTTTCGCTTAAATCATCTATGTAGTCAAATGCAGTACAAGCAGTCATAATCTTTTGAGTACTTGCAAAAGGCATTTCTTCCGTAGCGTTCTTTGAATATAAGAAATATGGGTTTGGCTTATTAAAGAAATCGTACTTGTTATAAGCAGAGCCGTGTTCAGGAAGTATGCATACGCAAGCCCTTTGATATTGAAGTTTTGCTTCTAAATCGCTGATATCTGCATTTCTATCTTTATATAATCTTTTTGCTATATCATAAAGAGTTTTAGAGTTTGTGAAACGATTGTTTTCATTAGTGTCGTAAACTTCGGGGTCTTCGGGGTCTGCTAAACTATTTGCTTCACCACCTGAAACAGCGCCTACAAATTTAACACCAGTTTCAATATCTTCTACTACACAAGCAAGGTTGTAAATACTAGTCGTTCCAGTTTTACCACCTAAAATGTAATAGTAAGGATTAAAAGATAAAATTTGAGCGGTATATTCGGGGTTAGTATAAGTTGAAAGCAAATCGTAACTAGCAGTACCCTTTCTATCTTTAAGTTTATAGTATGGAGTATTCCAAATAGGATAAAGTTTATCTATATCAGATGCATATATAACTAACTTTACTAAATCTTGAATAGTTGTTCTATTGTAAGGTCTATCATTATGTCCACAAGCGTTTGAAAAGGTAGTAGTACCTTTCATACCGATATCATTTGCTTTAATCTTCATTGCGTCATAAAAAACTTGTCTTGCTTCTTCATCAGTTATACCTGAACTTTTAACATAATCTTCAATCTTTAATGCTCTTTCTTCCACTTTTGTATTCACCTTTTTGGTTAAATTAAATTATTGTTGATTTTATAAATCTTTTCAC
>JAZOST010000028.1:0-2023 GCA_045657285.1 Christensenellaceae bacterium | reverse complement strand
TGGTTGCTTTGCTAAAGAACTTAAAGCATCACTTTACATTTTAATACACATGGGCGTAAGTTTAGTCGTTTCTGTAATTTCAATGTTCGTTCTTAACGCCATTACTATTAACGGAGCGCCTATTACACCTATTTATTTCTCGTTTAAGACTTTGCCTGTGATTTTTGCACTTGCTCTTGTTTCTAACGTTTTATGTTGGATAATGAGAACGAATTCAATGAAAAAAATAAACACGTCAACCGTTGCGGTAATTATGCCGTTTAGCGCGGTTGTTGCTAGCGTATTTTCTATTATCGTTGGTACTGACGTATTTTCACTAAACCTACTTTTCGGCGGACTAATAATATTCGCGTCAATACTTTTATCAAGCCTAGCGGACGCAAGGGAAGTAAAACTTAAACCGATTATAAAAGAAAAATAAATTTAAATTAGATTATAAAAAAACGCTTGGCACCGCCAAGCGTTTTAATTTTTTATTTCTTATTTACCCATTGCTCTTGCAATTTCTTCGGCTTGTTGTCTTCTTGCTTCTTCAGCGTGTTTTTCAACGGCTTCGTTTACTGCATTTTTAAAAGCGTTAGCATTTGAAATACCAATAAATTTAATTATCGCATCGTCTCCGCCACCTTTTACGATAACCGTGTGATAATGGAAAAGATTTCCAAAAATACCTGCTTTAAGCGAAACGTTATCAACTTTATCAATATGATAATCTAAAGCTTGAATTTTTAGAACGCCAATTTTTCCAAGACATCTTTTATTTGTTACAACAAGGTTCATACCCCAAAGAACTATAAGTCTAACGATAAGCGGTAACGCACCAATTATCAATAAGACCCAAGAATAAGAGCCAACAGAAAAACCACCGGTTGCTAATGCGCTTTTTAGGTCGTTTTCTGAACCTTTAACGTAAACAAAAGCCACAATCATTAGCGCGAACCAAATGATTTGCGGAAAAACACAGAAAATGCTTTTCTTTGCTTTAAGAACGATTTCTTCGCCCTTACCCAAATTATTTTCAACATATTTACTCATAAATAAAACCCTCCTGAAACCATTTTTAGAAGTTTTCTTCTTTTGATTTCGTTATAATTTTACAAGAAGATTTTCTTCTTTGTCAAGTATTTTAAGAAGATTTTTTCTATAATTTATATATGTTAGGTAAAATTTTGAAAGAATTGAGAAATGAAAAATCTCTTTCTCAACAAGAACTTGCAAAACAAATAGGCGTTAGCCAAAAGGCTATAGATTATTGGGAGCGTGAAGTTAACGAACCCAAGGCGTCATATATCGTAAAACTAGCGGATTTTTTTGAAATTTCTACTGATTACATTCTTGGTAGAAAAAATTTTTAAAAAATAAAAAGGCTTTCTTGAATTTTCAAGAAAGCCTTTATTTATTTAGTCATATGAAACTGTATCGTTTCAAATAAAGAGTTCAAGGGGTTATTTATAAATAACTTGTCAAGCCCAAATTTACTACCTTCTAAAAAGCGGTAAACTGCGCCGTCAGTTCCGCCTATCCACGCAGATACTTGCATTATAGTTAGAACTAAAATTATATTCACTATTATAAAAAGCGTAACGCCTAGCACCTTATTTATAACCCTTATAGGTTTTTTGTCAATTTCAAAAAAGTCTTTAATGATTGATACTATAACTTTTCTTAAAATTTGAACTATAAAGAAAAGTGCTACCGCCAAAATTATAAGGTCAATTCTTATTTTAATAAGTAAATTACATATTCCGTTGCCATTTTCTTTTAGCGCGGTAATAAGTTCATCTAACAGGTTTTTAACAAAACCCATATTTAGAACTACGCCGAATAAAAAATAGCAAACAACTATTGAAATTATCTTGCCTAGTATTCCGCTAGTTATTATTTTTAGTCCTTTCCCAAAGCCCAAAATAAGCCCAAGGAAAACGGAAACAAGCAATACTATTATTAATACTACATCTGCAGTTGTCATTTTTTACCTATATTATTTTAGACCTAAATTTTGCATTAAAAGTTCCCTTTCTTC
>JAZOST010000027.1:0-25181 GCA_045657285.1 Christensenellaceae bacterium | reverse complement strand
AATCGTAAACGGAAAATGCGTAAAAAGCACGCTATTTTCTATTTCGGATTGTCAAAGCATAATAAAAAAAGCAATCTCCGTAAGGCTTTGTGCTAAATACGGTGTTGGTAGGCTTGAGGAAAGTGGTAGCGTTTACGAACTTAACTTTTATATTCATAAAAACGTAGTTCAGTTAAGGTTAAACACAAGCGGGGCAGGGCTACATAAAAGGGGCTATCGTGATTTAGTTGGTATTGCGCCCATAAAGGAAACGCTTGCATCTGCTTTACTTTTAATGAGTGATTTTTATTACAAACGCCCGTTTGCCGATATTTTTTGCGGTTCAGGAACGCTAGCCATTGAAGCGGCTAGAATAGGTCTTAATATCGCTGGCGGTATAGGTAGGCGTTTTGCTTTTAACGATTGGAAAAACTTTGATTCTAAATACTACGATTTAGCATTTACTGAAGCAAAAGATAAAGAGCAAAGGTCAAACAAATTAGAAATATTTGCAAGCGATATTGATAAAAAAGCGGTAAAACTTGCCGAGCGCCACGCCGAACGCGCGGGTGTTAAAGATAAAATTAAATTTTCGGTTATGGATGCGGGTGCGTTTAAAGCCCCACTTCCAAACGGCACAATAGTTACCAATCCGCCATACGGCGAGCGTGTGTACGATAAACGTGAAGCCGAAGATTGTTATAAAAAACTTGGTAGATTTAAGAAAGATAACGAAGACTGGTCGGTTTTTGCCATAACTTCTGCAAAGAATTTTGAAAAGCAGTTTGGCAAAAAGGCAGATAGAGAGCGTAAAATGTACAACTCTAATAAAGAGTGTAGGTATTACTATTATTACGGCAAAAGGAGCGAAAGGTAATGAACGGCAAAATTTTAGTTGAAAAACTTTTAAGGTATGCAGGTAAATTTTTAGACCTAAACCCACGTGATGAAATTTATTTTAGAAATTTACTTCTTCGTGAGTTTAAAATAGGCGAACCAAACGAAGAAGAAATTGACCTTTCGTTTATAGACGCTTTAGACGTTCCTGACGTAATAGTAAATGAACTGGAAGAATACGCCGTTGCTAACGGCTTAGTAGAAGAAGGTATGCAAAACCTATATAGTACTTATATAATGGGCTTACTTTCGCCACTTCCTAGCGCGGTAAACGAAAAGTTTATGAAAATTAAAGAAGAATTCGGTATAGAAAAGGCGTGTGAATATTTTTATAACCTTTCTATTAAAAATAACTACGTTCAAAAGACGGCTATTGCAAGAAACTTAAAGTGGGAATTTAAGGACGGCGAAAAATATTTAGAAATTACCGTAAACTTATCTAAACCCGAAAAAGACAATAAAGAAATTGCAAAACTTTTGTCCGCTCCTAAGAAGTTAAACTATCCAAAATGTTTACTTTGCAAGGAAAACGAAGGTTTCCAAGGCACGCTTACTCACCCCGCGAGAGAAAATATTAGAACTATATCGCTCACGCTTGGCGGTGAACCGTGGTTTGTACAATATTCGCCATACGCGTATTACAACGAACATATGATAGCGATATCAGAAAGCCATACGCCTATGCACATCAAGGCGGATACTATTGATAAGGTTTTGGACTTCGTGGACTTTTTCCCTAATTATATGATAGGCTCTAACGCTGCACTTCCTATCGTTGGCGGTTCAATACTTAACCACGAACATTTTCAAGGCGGTGAGCATTTGATGCCTATGCACAACGCTCCCGTTAAGTATGAATACGTTTCGGAAGAATTTAGTAGCGTTAAAGTTGGCGTTGTTGACTGGTATAATAGCGTAATAAGACTTGAAAGCGAAAATAGAGAAGAAATTTCCGCGCTTGCTAAAAAAATAGTTAGCAGTTGGGAAAATTTTACTGACGAAACTTGTGGTATTTACGCTGAAACTGATGGCGCGGTTCACAATTCGCTTTCGCCGGTTGCAAGAAAGAAAGACGGAAAATATATAATAGATATCATTTTAAGGAACAATATTACGAGCGAAGAATACCCCGACGGCGTATTCCACGCACACCCTGAATATCATAATATCAAAAAGGAAGGCATAGGTCTTATTGAAGCAATGGGCTTGTTTATTCTTCCGGGAAGATTAAAAAAGCAACTTTCTATGATTGCTGATATTCTTTGCGGTAATGCGGAATATGACGAAAAAGCGCTTAACGATAAAGAAAATTATCTTTTCGTGCATAGGGATATGATAAAAGAACTTGTATCTCTTGGCACTTATAGTGATTACGATTGCGCGTTAAATGCGGTTACCGACAAGGTAAATAACGTTTGCAAGAATATTTTATTTAATACTGCGGTATTTAAGGACGACGAAACAGGTAAAAAAGGATTTAATAATTTCCTTTCTAGTTGCGGTATAAAAAATATATGATAGTAAACCCTATTTCAACTCCGCTAGATATAATAATTCTTGCAGGGCAATCAAATGCCGAAGGTAACGGGCACGGCGCAGTAGATTGTGCTTACGTTCCTACGCCTGAAATATTGATGATGCAAGGAAATTACACTCAAAAAGTAGTAAAAAATGCGGGCGAAAAAGATTTTTTTGTGGTAGAAGCGGAAAAGTCGTATTCTATTGACACGGCAAAAGAGCGTGTTTCGGGTAAAACCACTTTTGGAAATTTAGCCTTAACTTTTGCTAAAAAGTACAAAGAAAACCTGCTTGAGAGTGAAAGAAAAATTTTAATAGTAAATACTGCGGTAGGCGGTACGGGCTTTGCAAAAAACCACTGGGGAATAGGCGAAGTGTTGTTTGAGCGTTTAATGGAAATGACAAGCGAAGCGCTTAAAATGAACTCTAAAAATAGGGTAGTGGCACTTCTTTGGCATCAAGGCGAGCACGACGCATATGAATTTGACCACTTGACCGACGCTAAACGAGAAGATTTTTATAGAGAAAAGGTAAATTATTTATTTACGCGCGTTCGTGAAAGTTTTGGTAAAATGCCTATTTTATGTGGCAAATTTACATCGCCTTGGGAAAAACTATATAAAAGCCGTTGCGAAGCGATTTATTCGGCGACAGAGAAAGTTTGTCTAAATTTAGGCGACGCTAGTTTAGTTGAGACTAATGATTTAACTACAAACGCTTATGAAACGGGAAATAGTGACGATATACATTTTTCGCGCAAAGCATTATACTTGCTTGGCGAAAGATATTACGGCGCATACGAAAAGATATTAAAGGAGAAAAATTTATGAAAGTTTTAGTAACTGGCGGTGCGGGATACATAGGTTCACACACTAGCGTTGAACTTCTAAACGCGGGACACGAAGTAGTTTGTATTGACAACCTTTACAACAGTAAATACGAAGCGGTAAAACGCGTTGAGCAAATTACGGGTAAAAAAATTAAGTTTTACGAAGGCGATATTAGGGACAGAAAGATTTTGGATAAAATCTTTACCGAAAACAAGATTGACGCGGTTATAAACTTTGCAGGCTACAAAGCGGTTGGCGAATCTTGCGCTAAACCTTTAGAATATTACGAAAATAATATTAACGGGCTTTTAGTTTTGGCGTTCGCTATGCGTGATTACGGCGTTAAAAATTTAGTATTTTCGTCATCTGCAACCGTTTATGGAAAACCTAAATCAGTTCCTATTAAAGAAGATTTTCCGCTTTCAACTTCTAATCCGTACGGCAGTACGAAGTTGTTTATAGAATATATCTTAAAAGACCTTTACGCGTCGGACAATTCGTTCAACATAGCAATTCTTCGTTATTTTAACCCCGTCGGCGCACACGAATCAGGCTTAATCGGCGAAGACCCTAAAGGCATACCCAACAACCTATGCCCATATATTACACAAGTTGCGGTCGGTAAAAGAGAATACCTTGGTGTATTTGGTAACGATTACGCTACGCCAGACGGCACGGGTGTAAGAGACTATATACACGTAGTTGACCTTGCTAAAGGTCACGTTTTAGCGGTAGATAAACTCGCTGAAAACCCAGGGCTTGTAATAGTAAATTTAGGCACTGGTCAAGGCTATTCGGTTTTAGATATGGTACACTCTTTTGAAAAAGTTACTGGTAAGCCTATTCCGTATAAAATAATGCCACGTCGCCCAGGCGATATTGATGAGTGTTATGCAGACCCTTCAAGCGCTGAAAAACTTTTAGGCTTTAAGGCTGAAAAAAACATTGACGATATGTGTAGGGATGCTATGCGCTGGCAAACTATGAATCCTAACGGCTACGAAGAATAGTAAAATTTAGAAACTAAAAAATAGCAAAATTTGCAAAAAACGCAAATTTTGCTATTTTTATTTGTCAAAAAACTTGTACTTTTGCAAAAAAAGTATTAAAATAGCATTATAAAAAATACTAAAATTACAAAAAACGGAGAAAATTATGAATTTAGGCTATGTGAAAGTTGGGGCTTATACGCCAACCGTAAAGGTGGGCGACGTTGATTTTAACGTAAGTGAAATTAAAAAAGGTATTGATATAGCAAACAAAAAAGGGGTTAAAGTTTTAGCATTTCCGGAACTTTCAATATCAGGCTATACGGCTGGGGATTTATTTTATTCTAAAACACTTTTAGATGCGTGTTTAAGGGGTGTTAAGGAAATAGCAAAGTATTTAAAGCAAAGCGATATGGTAGTTTTCGTTGGCCTTCCGTTTATGCAAAACTCTAATATATATAACGCGTGCGCGTGCGTGCATAAAGGCGAAATTTTAGGTATAGTTCCTAAAAGTTACCTTCCAAACTATAATGAATTTTATGAAAAAAGATATTTTGTTTCGGCAAGAGAAGAAACGGTGCTCGTAGATATTGACGGCAAGGAAGTGCCTTTTGGGACTAACGTTTTATTTTGCGATAAAAAAATTAGCAATTTAGTTATAGCGGTTGAACTTTGTGAAGACGTGTGGACACCTATTCCGCCGTCTATTTATCACGCGGTAAACGGCGCAAGGGTAATAGTTAATTTATCTACTAGCGACGAATTTTCCGGCAAGCCTAAAGTTAGGGTAAATTTAGTTAAAGGTCATTCTTCAAAAATAGCGTCCGCCTACGTTTACGCAAACTCTGGCTACGGCGAATCAACTAACGACTGCGTTTTTTCGGGACATACGTTAATTTGTGAAGACGGCGCAGTTCTTTCAGAAAATCCGCCCTTTAAGTATGGGCTTAACCAAGCGGAAATAGATTTAGATTATATTGACTATAAGCGTTCTAAAACGTTTAATCAAGACTTTAAGGGACTTTATAAAAACTACGAAAAAGCGTACTTTGAAATAGATAGCGAAAATTCAAACGTGGAAAGGGTTTACAATAAAACGCCTTTCATAAAGAAAGGTGAAGAAGACTTTCTTTTGGAAATTAGTGCGCAAGGTCTTATGAAAAGAATAGAACATACTAACGCTAAAAAATTAGTGTTGGGGTTGTCTGGCGGGCTAGATTCAACGCTAGCGCTAATCACTTGCGCACGCGCAATGAAAAACTTATCACGCCCCGCAAGTGATATAATAGCAATAACTATGCCGTGCTTTGGAACTAGCGGTAGAACTTTTGACAATAGCGTAAAACTTGCCAAAGCGTTCGGTGTAACGCTTAAAAAGATAGAGATAGCAAAATCGGTTAGTAGGCACTTAAAAGACATAAAACACCCTGACGGCGTTCACGACGCGTCTTATGAAAACGCCCAAGCAAGAGAGAGAACGCAAGTTTTAATGGACTACGCGAATATGGTAGGCGGTTTAGTGGTAGGTACTGGCGATTTATCTGAACTTACTTTGGGTTGGGCAACTTATAACGGCGACCATATGAGTATGTATGCAGTGAACGCTTCAATTCCTAAAACCTTGGTAAGAAGATTAGTAGAATTTACCGCTGAAAATTCAAAACCAAAATTAAAAGGAATACTGCTTGACGTATTAGATACCCCCGTAAGCCCCGAACTATTGCCTACTTCAAACGATAAAATAAGCCAAGTTACCGAAGATATAGTCGGTCCGTATATTTTGCACGACTTCTTTTTATATCACTTCGTTAAGAACGGCGCGTCGCCAAAGAAAATTTACTATTCGGCAGTTAGAACTTTTAAGGGCGACTTTGATAGCCAAACTATACTAAAATGGCTTAAAACCTTTATAAGAAGATTTTTCAGTCAACAATTTAAGCGTTCGTGTTTGCCTGACGGCGTAAAGGTAAGCGAAATTTCGCTTTCTCCCCGTGGCGCGTGGAAAATGCCAAGCGACGCAATTTGCGCCCTTTGGCTAAACGAACTTGAAGAAATTGAATAAAATGATTAAGTAAAAGAGCCGTGCATAAACGGCTCTTTTTTATACAAAAATATTGCAAATAAATTTTTCAAAAAAATTTTAAAAAATAGTTGACAAACTTTATTTTGTTGAATATAATAATAGTAATCATTACTATTTACGACAAGCAAAGGGCTACTAAAAAGATAAAAAGGGGGGGGTAAGTAGATGAGATATTCAAGGCAAAGAGAACTAGTGTTTGAAATAATAAAAAACAGATGCGACCATCCGACAGCAGATATGATTTATGCGTCTTGTAGAGAAATAGAGCCTAATATCAGTCTTGGCACGGTGTATAGAAACTTAAAAAACCTTGCTGAAGAAAAGCAAATACTTACGCTTGAAACGGAAGATAAAAAAATTCACTACGACGGCGACACTTCAAGGCATAGCCATTTTATATGTACAAAGTGCGGTAAGATTATAGATTTATTTAAGCCAAGTGAAACGCCAAATGAACTTAAAGAAATGGGGCTAACGGTTACTGGCGAAAAATGTGTATATTATGGTCTATGTAAAGACTGCGATATAAAAAATTAAAAAATAAAAAAATTTATATATATTTAAGGAGAAACAATTATGAAAAAATTTACTTGTGCAATTTGCGGTTACGTTCACGAAGGCGACGTTGCGCCAGAATTTTGCCCACAATGCAAAGCGCCAGCATCAAAATTCAATGAACAAAAAGAAGGTCTTGCTTGGGCTGCGGAACACGTTTTAGGCGTTGCTAAAGGTGTTGACCAAGAAATTATTGACGGACTTCGTATGAACTTCACGGGCGAATGCACCGAAGTTGGTATGTATTTAGCAATGGCAAGGGTTGCGCACAGAGAAGGCTATCCCGAAATCGGTTTATATTGGGAAAAAGCGGCTTACGAAGAAGCGGAACACGCTGCTAAATTTGCTGAACTTTTAGGCGAAGTAGTAACCGATTCAACCAAGAAAAACCTTGAACTTAGGGTTGCTGCTGAAAACGGCGCTACCGAAGGCAAGTTTGAACTTGCTAAAAGAGCAAAAGAACTAGGCCTTGACGCTATTCACGACACCGTTCACGAAATGGCACGTGACGAAGCACGCCACGGCAAAGCGTTTGAAGGTTTACTCAAGAGATATTTTTCTAAATAAGGTTAAAAGTTATTGTAAAACCTCCTAATCAAAAAATCACTCACTTTTGTGGGTGATTTTTTATATTTGTATAATGTTGACAAAATTTTTTCGTTGTGTTAGAATTTTATTAAAGAGGTGATATTATGGTTTTTATAATTTTACAAACTGTTTTAGCAATAGCGCTTTACATATTTGCGGGTATAATTTGTGGTAGAATTTGTGCGGAAATCGTAGGTAAAAAACGTCCTGACTTTAACGTTGTTTTATGGTTCTGGGCAGGCTTTTTATTTAACGTAGTTGCAGTATTTATGACGCTTTGTGTAAAAGAAAAAACGGAATAACTAATAGTTTATAACTTAAAAACCGCTTTGACAAAAGCGGTTTTTTGTTTTTACGTATTATATTAAAATTTACTATCACGTGTTTTAATTTGACAATTTTTATAAAATATATATAATAAAGCATATGAAGATAATTATATTAGGTGTCGGCAAAGTAGGTAGCGCTTTGGCGGAAAGTTTTTGCGCGGAAGGGCACGAAGTTTGCTTAATTGACCAAAACGAACAAAAAATATCTGAACACGTTAACAAAATTGACGCAAGTGGCGTTATAGGTAACGGCTTAAACAGTAACACGCTTATAGAAGCGGGCGCAAGCGAAGTAGATTTTTTCGTTGCATGTACGTCTTGGGACGAAACGAATATACTTTCGTGCGTTCTTGCTAAAAAACTTGGCGCAAAGTTTACTATTGCAAGGGTTAGGGCTCCGCAATATTTTTCGGATATGGAAAATCTCCGAAACCATTTGGGGCTAGATATGGTATTTAACCCCGAAAGGCGTACGGCTAAAGATATTTTTAACGTGCTTAAATTCCCGTTTGCGGAAAGTATAGAAAACTTTGCTGGCGGAAGGGCTCTTTTAATTAAGTTAGAAGTTAAAGCGGGCAATCCGATGATAGATAAAACCTTAATTGATATAAGCAAAGAATATAACAAGAAAGTACTTTTTGCTGTTGTTATTCGTGATGGCAGAAGCATTATTCCTAAAGGTGACTTCGCTATTAAAGAAAACGACGAAGTGTATATTATAGGTTCTGAACAAGAAATAACTGCTTTTTCTAAAGCGGTAAAAATATTTAAGCATAGGGCAAAGCAAGTTTTAATAGTTGGTGCAAGTACTATTGCGCACTACCTTTCAAACGATTTGCTTTCAGTTGGTGCATCAGTAACTGTTATTGAAAAAGACGCTGAAAAATGCAATAAATTAAGTCAAGAAATTTCAGGCGTAAACGTTGTTCTAGGCGACGGTTCTAACCACGACGTATTAGGCGAAGAAGGTCTTAAAACCGCGGGTGCACTTGTTACGCTTACTGGTCTTGATGAACAAAATATTATTATTTCGCTTTACGCAAAACAAAGCGAAGGTATTAAAACTATTACTAAAGTTGACAAAGGCTCAATGGAAAGTATGATAAAATCTTTGGGGCTAGATAGTATAGTATCGCCTAAGGATTCTATTGCAAACCATATCATAACGTTTGTAAGGGCGCATCACGAACATGCTACTGAAGAATTATGTTCGCTATACAAACTTGCTAGCGGTATTGAAGCAATGGAATTTAAGGTTCCAGAAAGTTTTGCTTGCAAAGGCAAAATGCTTAAACAAATGAAAATAAGAAAAAGTATTCTTATCGGTGGTATCGTTAGAAACGGCGAATTTATTTTTCCATCGGGCGACACCGTTATTAACGTTGGTGATAGGGTTATAGTTATTAGCGACGAATCAAAAATTTCCGAAATCAAGGACATCTTAAGAAAATAATGAATTTCAGAGTTGTATTAAAGGTATTAGGTAAGGCGCTACTTATTGAAGCAGTAGTTATGCTTTTTCCGCTAATAGCGGGTCTATATTACCGAGAAAACACCTATATAAACTTTCTTATACCTATGGCGATATTATTTGTTATAGGAGTTCCTTTGTCTTCTATAAAGTGTAAAGATAACGGAATATATGCAAAAGAAGGCTTTTTAATAGTATCACTTGTTTGGATTGCATTTTCGCTTTTCGGGACGCTTCCTTTCGTTATCGGTGCTGAAGCCGAACTTTCTTACTTTATAAACGCACTTTTTGAAACTGTATCGGGGTTTACTACTACGGGCGCAAGCGTGCTTTCTGACGTAACTGCAATAACAAAAAGTGCAATGACGTGGCGAATACTTACGCACTGGCTAGGCGGTATGGGGGTTATAGTATTCGTGCTTGCCTTAATGCCTGCAAGCGGTTCGGGGCTTATGCATATTTACAAAGCGGAATCTCCAGGGGTTAGCGCGTCTAAATTCGTAGGCAAAATGAAATATACCGCAAGGGTGCTTTATGGAATTTATATCGTTTTAACGCTTATTGAAACGTTACTTTTACTATTTAGCGGTATAGGTTTTTACGATAGTTTAATGACTGCGCTTTCAACCGCAGGTACGGGTGGTTTTGGTATTTATAACGATAGCATTGCTCACTTTAACAGCGTTTACGTTGAAATGGTTGTTGCTACGTTTATGTTTATATTCAGTATAAACTTTAACGTTTTCTATCTTATCTTGATAGGCGGAATTAGAAAAGCGCTTAAAAACGAAGAACTTAGAATTTTCTTTGTTATGACGCTTGTTGCAATACTCATAATTGCGCTCAACATTATGAATAGCGTAGGTGGTTTTGCCGAAGGCTTAAGGCACGCGTTCTTCCAAGTAGGCACGATTAGTTCAACTACGGGATTTGTTACCGTAGATTATGATGCTTGGCCAACACTTTCAAAAGTAATATTGTTTATTTTAATGTTTGTTGGTGCTTGTGGTGGAAGTACCGGTGGTGGGCTAAAAGTTTCAAGGTGTGCTATTCTATTTAAGTCTAGTATGGCTGAAGCGAAAAAAACTTTCTTTACCCGTTCGGTTATAACCGTTAAGTTTGATAATAAACCTTTACAAAGGGAAACTATTTCGGGCGTTAGAACGTTCTTTATACTCTATATTTTTATAATACTTTTAAGCACGTTAATTTTGTCTATTGATACTTTTGCAAACGGCGATATAATGACGCATTTTTCAGCGTCTTTATCTTGTATAAGCAACGTAGGTCCAGGGTTTAACGCTGTTGGTCCAACGTGTAATTTTGCGGGCTATTCTGCGCTATCAAAATCCGTTTTATCAATAGTAATGATATTCGGGCGTTTAGAAATTTTCCCAATGATGATTTTATTCTTGCCAAAAACTTGGAGAAGGTCTTAATATGAAAGGTGTAATAATAGTAAACCCTTACCAAGTGGACGGGGGAAATAGCCATCAAGCAAAACGTTTAGAAGAAGAATTTGCAAGGCTTGGTGTAAGCGTAAAAACGATTAGTGACGGATATAAACTAAACCGCCTAATTGATGATAAGTTATCTTTTTTTGAAGAAAAACCTGACTTTGCTATATTTTTAGATAAAGATAAATATTTATCCGCATCTTTAGAAAAGTTAGGTATTAAACTATTTAATAGCGATAAATCAATAAGGCTATGCGACGATAAAGGCGAAACGGTTTTGGCGCTTGCCGGTGCTAATGTAAAAATGCCGAACACTCTTTTTGCTCCGCTTTGCTATAATCCTAAAACTGAATATACTAAGGAAGATGCGTCTTTTATTGCAAAAACCCTTTCGCTTCCCGTTATCGTAAAAGAAAGTTACGGTTCGTTAGGTCAAGGCGTTTACAAGGCGGATACAATAGAAGAATTAGTTGTTCTTATGAATAAACTAAAAAGTGTACCACATATTTATCAAGAATATATAGGTTTTAAGGCTGGTACTGACGTTAGGGTAATATTAGTCGGTGGAAAGGTCATATGCGCAATGCAACGCGAAAATAAAGGGGACTTCCGCTCAAATCTTGCTTGCGGTGGAACGGGAACGGCAATTACTTTAGACGACGAATTTACTTCAACTGCTGAAACTTGTGCTAGAGTATTAGGTCTAGATTATTGTGGTGTTGACCTTTTATATAGCGAAACTGGTGCGGTCGTATGTGAAGTAAACTCTAACGCGTTCTTTAGGGGCGTTGAAAGTGTAACAGGCGTAAACGTAGCAAAAATTTACGCGGAATATATAATTAAAAAATTAAAAGTATAAAAATAAATATAAAGGTTAAAAATACGGGAAGAAAACTTTCCGTTTTTTTTGTTTTAAAATTTTTTAAAAAACCCTTGACAAACATAAATTTAAATGTATAATAAAATTAGCACTCGGGCAATGAGAGTGCTAGCAATATAATAAACAAACTGCAAAAAATATATAAAAAGGAGAAGAATTATGAAGAATTTTTTAACTAGAAAAAACCAAGACGATAACTGGGGATTAGGGTTCTTTTCTAACCCGTTTGAAGATTTTTTCAAAACAGACTTTTTCTTTAATAGGTCTGTAATGAAAACTGATGTAAAAGAAGATGAAAACGGGTATGAAATCAAAGTAGATATACCCGGGGTAGAAAAAGAAAATATTTCGTTAGAACTTGATAACGGTTATTTAACGGTATCTGTTAAAGCGGAAGAGAAAAGCGAAAATGAACACTACGTTAGAAGGGAACGCTCTTTTTACGGCAATAGAAGTTATTACGTTGGCGATAGCGTTACTGAAGAAGACGTAAAGGCAAAATATTATAACGGGACGTTATCTATTTTAATTCCTAAAAAAGAGAACGTTAAACCCGAAAAGAAAAATATTGTAATAGACTAGGCTTAAATAGTAGCATAGAATATACACCCCTTTGTAAAAAGAAAACGCCCTATTTTTAGGGCGTTTTCGCTTTTAAAATAATACCCTCATTGGCCGACGAAAAAGAAATAATAACCCGTTATGAAACAGGATTTGTAAAACGCTATCCGCCTCTGCATCTCTATATTTGCGACCGTTAAAAAACAAGTCAAGAGCACCGCTAATCGGAAAAAGACGCTTTACAGGATTTATTATTATTGTGGATTTTTTTGACCTTTTCAATCGCACCACGAAGGTATGTATATAATATCACGTTTTAGGTGGAATTTCAATAATTTCATTGACATTATTTGTCTAAAAGTATAAAATTTTAAATTATGAAACCGCTTTTTAACTTTAGGCCGTTTTTATTCTTGTCAGTTTCACTTGCAGTAGGAATATTATCGGCAAAAATTTATTTTCTAAACAATTTTTCGGCGTTTATTATTTTATTTACGGCGTTTATTTTAGTGTGTGCGGTTTGCTTTTTTATATTCGGGTTTAAGACAAATCTTCGCAGAAACGTCGCGATGCTTTTTGCTGTTATTTTCGTATTCTTCGGCGGATATTTTTCAACAAGTAAAATTATAAATAATTTTAACAATGCTAACTTAAACTCTCACGTATATGAAGTTAGCGCACAAGTTAGTAGCGTAGTGGAAAGTGAAAATTACAAAACGCTAATACTATCTTCGGTTAATCTTAAAGGTGTAAACGGCGAAAAAACTAGTTATAAAATTAGGGCATACGTTTACGGCGCGTTTGATATTGAAATTGGCGATAACGTAATATTTACAACAAGCATATCAGACAAAAGTTTGATTTATAACGACAACTTTTCGGCAAGCGACGTCGCTTCCGGCATAAAATATTTAGTAGAACTAACAAGTGAAGATATAACTATACTTGGTAACGATAAAACTATCTTTGAAAAAGTAAACTCGTTTATAAAGAATTCCTTATCTAGCGGTCTTAATGGCGACGAATTTGCTATGGCGTATGCACTACTTACTGGGTATTCGGGCTATATTGATGGCGAAGTTATTGAAAGTTATAGGAATGCAGGCATTGCGCACATATTTGCGGTTTCAGGCTTACATATAGGCATACTTGCTTTAGCGCTTGGGTTTATTCTTAAAAAGTTAAAAGTAAACGGATACGTAAGTGCTATTATAGTAACGCTAGCGTGTTTATTTTATTCGGGCGTATGTTCGTTTTCGGCCTCTTCACTCCGCGCAAGTGTAATGTGTGCAGTAACAATGCTTTCTAGGGCATCAGGAAGAAAGTATGACGCGCTTTCGTCAGTATCTCTTTCTGCTCTTATTATTCTTGCAATTAACCCTATTCAGTTATTTTGCGTTGGGTTTAGGCTTTCTTTCGTGGTGGTTTTGGGAATAATACTTTTATCGCCCGCATTTACTAAAATTTTTAGATTTATGCCAAGCAAACTGGCAACGTCTTTAGGCACGGTCGTTTCCGCACAACTAGCAAGTATTCCCGTATGTCTTGAAGTTTTCGGGCAGTTTTCAACTATTTCTATAATTTTTAATCTAATTTTAATTCCACTAATCACGCCTATATTTATTGCATTACTTTTACTTTGTATAATCGGCGGAATATTTGGAATTTCAGCGTATTTATTATTTCCGCTAAAATATGTTTTAATTGCGATAAAATCAGTTATTACCTTCTTTGATTACGATACGTTTTTAGTTGGCGGATTTAAGATGGGAATGTTTTCCGCGCTTTATTATGTGGGATATTTTGCGTTTAGCGGAATAATAAACTTAAGAAAGTTTACACTTAACGTGTTAAGCGCGATTTTAGTTGTCAGTTCTATTCTTGGAACAACTATTACTACTATTTGCGACAATAATGCCGTAAAGGTTTACGCGATAGGTTGTAGTTCTATTGAAGCGGTATTAGTTGACGGCAAAGAAAAGTCTTCGCTAATAATAGTGGGGGCTAATCTAAACTATCCCGTATCAAAACTTGATACTATCTCGCGCGTTTCGGGCGTAGAAAAGGTTGACGAAATAATTATTCTAAACGGCGTTAACGTGGACGCGCAAAACCTATACGGAAGGATTATGCAAAGTATAAAAGCCGATAAGTTATATTATTACGGCGAAAACGACGAATTATTTAATGCTATCATAACCGCGTCTTTTAACGTTAGCGCAAGTGGATATTTAGAAGGTCAAACGCTAGGTACTGACGTAGAATATACTTCGCAATATAATGGCTACGCGCTTACATTAAAATCGGGTGATAATTACGTATTTATAGGCGGAAAGTTTGACGGCGCTAATACGTCGCTAAAAGAAGATTTACAAGAATACGATTTAGTGTTTGCGGGCTCTTATGCGGAATTCGTTTTCGGGTATATAGATGGCGAAATTAAAGCGACGTTTACGCCTTACAGCGACTACGTTGATTGCGAAAGTCAAGGCGTTAAAAAGTTTTATTTAGATTAGAGTAGAATTGTTGCAAAAAACGAAGAAAGGTGCTAGAATATATAAGAGGAAATAGGCGTTGAAATTTAATGAATTTAAAAACGGTTTAGAAAACGGCGAAAAAACGTTTTCGCTATATTTGTTTGAGGGAGAAGACGCATTCTTTCGTGAACGCGCCGTATCTTTACTTGAAAAAAAATTCGTAACTGAGCCGTCTTTAAACGTCGCTACTTTTAATGGCGAAAGTTTTTCTGAAAACGACCTTATTAGTTCAATTTCAGCCTACCCCTTTATGAGCGAAAAAAGGTTAACTATAATTAAGGAGTTTTATCCTAAAACGCAACTAGCGTCCCTTCTAGAAAAAACCATAAGCGGAAATGATACTGGGATAGTTGCGGTGCTTAACGAAAAGCCTTCGGAATCACTTAAAAAAATAGACGGCGTATGCGTAGTGGATTGCGCTAAAGCGGATAATGCGACTATTGCTAGATACATTAAATCTCAATGTCAAACGGCAGGGGTGGAAATAGACCTTCAAACTTCGGCTTTTATTTCGGAGTGTTGCCGTCAGGATATGAAACACGTTTTAATTGAAACGGAAAAACTTATCTCTTTTGTTGGCGACAGAAAGGTGATTAAAATTTCAGACGTTGATGAAATCGTGCCAAAAGACGACGAATATAAGATATATCAAATGACGGACTACGTTGGAAAAAAGCAATTTGATAAAGCAATGTCCGTAATAAAAGATATGCTTTCAAAGGGCGAAACGTCTCAAAGAATTATAGTTTCAATTTATAATTATTTTAGAAGGCTACTTCACGTTGCTATTAGTTCTTCGTCAGATATGGAACTAGCAAAGCAATTAGGTATAAAAGAATTCGCAGTAAAAAAGACCAAAGAACAAGCGTCAATGTTTAAGGTAAAGTCGCTAAAGAAGGCGGTTGACGTGCTTTGTGATGCGGATTTCAATCTTAAAAATGGTAATTTAGATGCTGAAAGTGGTATGTGGAATACGATTTTCACTATTATGATAAACGGGTAAGGAGAGTGTATGGATATTATTGAAAGAATAAAAGCGTTATACGTTGAAGTTTCGGCTTCGCCAAGCGCAATAATAGCAATTGCCGTAAGCGTTTTGGCTTTTACGCTTTTGTATTATTTTTTAATTCAGTTTTTATTTAAGAACGGCGCAAACGAAATAGTATGGATATTCGTTGCCACTATGCTTGTAGGTGCAGGCGTAGTAACTTTCGTTGACACGCTCAATAGTGCAATATACCTACTAATCCCAGCAATGTTTTTAATGCTAATATTTATTCTTTACTCGGTAGAACTTAAGCGTATCGTTTGGGAACGTAAGAACCTAAAACTTTTAGACGTTAAAAGAACGGGCGAAATGACCTACGACGAAGAAAAAATCAAAAAGTGCATTAACGAAATTATTAAAGCGCTTCAAAACATGTCTAAAAACGATATCGGCGCAATTATTGTTTTATCAACTGGCAACGTGCCAACTCAAATTACGGATAGCGGTATTATGCTTGATAGTGATATTTCTAGCGAACTAATTGAAAGCGTTTTCTTCCCGAAAACTCCACTTCACGACGGCGCTATGATTATAAACGAAACAAAAATTGTGGCGGCGGGATGCTTCTTACCATTGTCGCAAAAAATAGACAATATTCCTAAAGATTTAGGAACAAGACATAGGGCAGGTATAGGCGTTACCGAAACTATTGACGTTATTTCGCTTATCGTTTCAGAAGAAACGGGCGTTATCTCAATAGCAAGGGGCGGTAAGATTACTAGGTACGCTAACGCTGAAATGCTTAAAAACGTACTTAGCCAATATTACTGGCAAGAAATTTAGTAGGGGGCGTAATTATGTATAAAGAAAATTTTGAAAATCAAAATGAATTTGGCGAACAAAAGCCTAAAACGTTTTGGAAAGCATTTGGCGTAACCGTAATTTCGCTTATTCTTGCGCTCGTTACGGTAATAGTTATAAACGTATAAGGGAAAAGACATGAAGACCGGAATTATTGCTCCAAACATAATGCTACCAAAAGATGCTGATATGCGCTATTTTGCAACTATAGCGTGCGACCAGTTTACTAGCGAACCAGATTATTGGAACGAACTAGAAAAATTTGTTGGCGGAAATCCTTCAACGCTAAATATGGTGCTCCCTGAAATTTATCTTGACGGCACTGAAGATAAGCGTATTGAAAAGATTAACGAAAATATTAAAAATAACCTTAAGAACGGCGTTTTTAAGACTTTAGAAAAAGGTTTCGTTTTAACTATAAGAAGTACGCCTTACGTAGAAAAGAGAATAGGTCTTGTCGGGGCGGTTGATTTAGAAAATTACGAATATTCAAAAAAGAATAACGCTCTTATTCGTGCAACCGAAGGAACTATTGAAGAACGTATTCCGCCAAGACTAAAAATTCGTAAAAATGCGCAAGTGGAATTTCCACACGTAATGGTTTTGTTTGACGACGAAAAAAGGGAAATTACTGAAAAACTTTACGAAAGAAAAGATACGCTTGAAAAATTATATGACTTTGACCTTAATATGAACGGCGGTCATATAGAAGGGTATTTTGTTGCTGATTACGAAGGCGTTTTAGCAAGTTTTGAAAAACTTTTAGATAGTGATAGGTTAATTGCTAAATACGGCACTAACGACTTGTTTGCTTTTGCAGTGGGCGACGGAAACCACTCGCTTGCGACTGCAAAAACGCACTGGAACAAAGTAAAAGAAACACTATCGGATTGTGAAAAAGAAAATCACCCAGCAAGATACGCTTTAGTAGAATTCGTAAACGTTTATGACGAAGGCATTTACTTTGAACCTATCTTTAGGTTTATAAGCGGTGTTGATAGGGAAAAATTTATAGCAGAACTAACTTCAAAAGTAAATTTTGCTTGCGAAATTATTGATGGCGAAAAAAAGATAGAAATAAAAGGCGAAAAGAATATTCCCAGCGCAATAATCAGCGTTGATGAGTTTATTCGCGAATATATTGCTAAAAACGGCGGAATTGTAGATTACGTTCACGGCGTTGATAATTTAACTAATTTAGTTAAGGCAAAAGAAGATACCGTTGGCGTACTTTTTGAAAAACTTGATAAAAGTGAATTATTTAAGTACGTATCAAAAACGGGCGCTTTCCCCAGAAAAACCTTTTCAATGGGCGAAGGCATTGAAAAAAGATATTACCTAGAAGGAAGAAAGATAGTAAAATGATAAAGGTATGTAAATTTGGCGGAACTTCTATGGCAGAAAAAAGCGCTATAGAAAAAGTAAAAAATATAATCTTAAGCGACGATGCAAGAAAATACATAGTAGTTTCCGCACCCGGTAAAAGAAATAAAAGCGATATTAAAATTACGGATACGCTTTATAAAACCTACGACGAACTTATCGCTACGGGTAAGATTGATAAAAACTTTTCTTTAATTAAAGAAAGATTTATAGGCATAGTAAAAGAACTTGAACTTTCACTTGATATTGAAAAGATTTTGGCGCAAACCGAAAAGGAAATTATAGAAAACAAAAGCCAAGCGTTCACTGCATCTAGGGGTGAATATTTATCCGCAATAGTTATGGCAAACTATTTAGGCTTTGAATTTATTGATGCGACTGAACTTGTTAGATTTGATAGCGAAGGAAAACTTAACGACGACTATACTAACGACAAAGTTAAAATGAAACTTAAAGGCAAGACTAACGTCGTTATTCCGGGTTTTTACGGTAAGAATAGCGCAGGCGAAATAGTTACTTTTTCTCGTGGAGGTAGCGACATAACCGGCTCAATTATAGCACGTGGCGTAAAAGCAGACCTTTACGAAAACTGGACGGACGTTAGTGGATTTTTAATGTGCGACCCAAGGATTGTTCCTGATGCTGAAGTTATTAAACAAATTACTTACAAAGAACTTCGCGAACTTTCTTATATGGGCGCAAGCGTTCTTCATGCTGAAGCAATTTTCCCTGTTCAAAAGGAAAAAATCCCGATAAATATTAGAAACACCTTTAGACCAGAAGACCCTGGCACGCTTATTCTTCCAAATGAACTTTACGATACAAATTCTAATGAAATTATAACGGGCGTTACTGGTAAAAAGAACTTTACGGTTATCTTCATTGAAAAGGCAATGATGAACTACGAAGTTGGTTTTATTAGAAAGGTTTTATCAGTAATAGAACACCACAATCTTTGTATTGAGCATATTCCGTCGGGTATTGATACAATTTCAGTAGTAATTGAAACTGATAAACTAAAAGACGGCGTACTTGGAGATATTGTTGACGAACTTCGCGAAAGCATTAACCCAGACTATATCCACGTTTTAGAAAACGTTTCACTCGTTGCAACCGTAGGTCACGGTATGAAAAAGAGAATAGGTACTGCGGCACAAATATTTAATGCACTAGCAGAAGCAAAAATCAATATCGTAATGATAGACCAAGGCTCAAGCGAATTAAACATCATAATCGGCGTAGCGAACGAAGATTACGAAAAATGTATTCGCACCATTTATAACGTATTCAAAAAAAATTAATATAAAAAGTTGGAGGAAACAAACAATGGATTATGCAAAAGAATCACTCCGTTTACACGGCGAATGGAAAGGTAAAATTGAAGTAGTTTCAAAAGTTCCTGTAAAAACCAAAACGGACTTATCACTCGCTTACACCCCTGGTGTAGCAGAACCCTGTTTAGCAATCAATAAGGACTATGATAAGTCGTTTGACCTTACCGCACGTGGAAATACTGTAGCAGTTATTACTGATGGTACTGCTGTATTAGGTCTTGGCGATATCGGTCCCGAAGCAGGTATGCCCGTTATGGAAGGTAAATGCGTACTTTTCAATACTTTCGGCAAGGTAAACGCTATTCCGCTTTGTGTTAGAAGTAAAAGCGTTGACGAAATCGTTCAAACCGTAAAACTTCTTGCAGGTAGTTTTGGTGGCGTAAACCTTGAAGATATTTCAGCACCCAGATGTTTTGAAATAGAAAAAAGACTTATTGAAGACCCCGAAGTTGATATTCCGATTTTCCACGACGACCAACACGGTACTGCAGTAGTATGTGTTGCTGCTTGTATCAACGCTCTTAAACTCGTTGGCAAAAAATGGGAAGACCTTAAAATCGTATTTAACGGCGCAGGCGCTGCAGGTGTAGCAATCGCAAAACTTATGATTTCTATGGGCGCTAAAGACGTTGTAATGTGCGATAGAAAGGGTATCATATACAAAGGCCGTCCTGAAGGTATGAACGCTTCTAAAGAAGAAATTGCTGAATTTACTAATAAATTCAACAAAAAGGGTACCCTTGCAGACGCATTAGTTGGTGCAGATATGTTCGTTGGCGTAAGTTCACCGGGCGCTGTTACCGAAGAAATGGTTGCATCAATGAACAAAGGCGCAATCGTAATGCCTATGGCAAACCCAGTTCCCGAAATTATGCCTGACCTTGCTCTAAAAGCAGGCGCTGCAGTAGTTGGTACTGGCAGAAGTGACTTCCCCAACCAAATCAATAACGTTCTTGCTTTCCCCGGAATTTTCCGTGGTGCATTAGATTGCAGAGCGTCAGTTATCAATAACGAAATGAAAATTGCCGCAGCAAAAGCAATCGCATCGCTCGTTTCTGATGATGAATTAAAGCCCGAATATATTATTCCCGCTCCGTTTGATGAAAGAGTTGCTGAAACCGTAGCAAACGCTGTTAAAGAAGCAGCAAAAGCAACCGGCGTAAACAGAATTTAGTTTTTATAACAACCTAAAAACCACCTTAAAAAAGGTGGTTTTTTTGCTAAATATTTCAAATTTTAATTTTATTGATTTTTAACGTGTTTTATAGTAGAATAATATAAAAGAATATAAGGGGGTAGCCGTGAAAAAGTTTTTAAGCGTAATCTTCGCATTTATGTTAATACTTTCGTGTTTGCTTTTCTTTGCGTGTGACTTTTTTGAAGGTGAAGGGCACGTTCATAAATATACAGCAATAGAAATAACCCCCACGTGCACTATAAATGGTTGCACACGTTATACTTGTGAGTGTGGCGATTCGTATGAAATAAATGAAGTTGTAGCAAGGGGGGCATGAATACGAAATTATTAAAAAACGCCCGAATTGCTCTGAATTCGGCGGTAATTTACACATTTGTGATTGTGGGCATTCGTATTTAACCGAAACGATAGTAAAGAAGGGTTTTCACATTTACCAAAATGGAAAATGCACCCTTTGTAACGATAGGGTAGTTTCTAATAGCAAAGTATACGATTTTTCGGAAAATAATGACGGCTCTATATATTGCTATCTAAAAAGCGATGATAACGGATTTTATGACGCTTATATAATAGGCGCTGGCGCTATTAAGGATTTTAATTCAGTGAGCAATGCTGTACCCGAAGAAGAAAGAACTAAAGTAAAGGGAATATGCATTTTAGATGGCATAACTGGGATAGGCGATTACACTTTTTCAGGTTTTAGTATGCTTAAAGAAATTACGTTTACTAAAAGCGTAACGTCTATAGGCGAAAAAGTGTTTAACGGCTGTAATTTATTGCAAGAGATATATTTTAACGGCGACCATAATTTTTGGAATGCGATTAATAAAAAACAAAACTGGCAAATGGGAGCAAGTCATTTTATAGTTTACTGTGATGACGCGCAGTTTTCATATTAAGCAATTAAAAAACCTACGCTTTAACAGCGTAGGTTTTTTAATTTTATAAATCTAAAACGTCTTTTTTAGGTCTTAATAGGTATTTGCCTTCAGTAAAGTCGGGAATATCTACGGGCATAGAGCCAAGCGCTATTGATTTAGAAGATAGTGCCGTTATTACCATCCAACTTGCTCCGTCGTAAACGTCAATTGGCATTTCCTTTCCTTCTTTAACCGCATCAATAAATTCTCTACATAGCAAATAGTCCATACCGCCGTGACCTTGTTTTATTTGCTCTTCAGTAACGTTTTGCCATTGTTTTGGAAGAAGATGATTGTATTCATCCGCCTTTTTTAAGAAAAGTTCTACGTTTTCGGTAGAATTAAATGATTCTTTATCTCCATCAAGGTATAAAATACGTCCCGTTTGCTTAAATAAACCTTTTGTGCCGTGTACGGTGAAATCACGGTCGTAATATCTTGGCAAGGTCGTATCAAGTTTAAGGTGAATAGTTTCGCCGTTTTCGCACTTTATAATCGTGTCAACTATATCGCCTTGGTTGAATTTCGTATTTAAAAGTTCGGGGTTAATATTGTCTTTATTATCATTTATATAAGCGTTTAAGCCCACGCCTTTAGAAGAAACTGAAACAAGGCTAACCATACGATTTCCGCGGTTAATGTTTAATAATTTTGCAATAGGGCCAAGTTCGTGGGTGGGGTAGTTTTCGCAATTTCTTGCCATATAATTTCTCAAACGATAATGGCGAAGTTCTTTGCCGTGTGTTACTTCATATCTTAAATCGTGCGCGTATGCGCCCGAGCAGTGCGAAATTTCGCCTAAAACACCGTGCCTTACAAGTGCTGTGCCTAAAAGTTCTTCCTTGCCGTAGCAACAATTTTCCATAAACATAAAAGGCGTTTTCGTTTTTTCATAAGTTTTAACTAATTCCCAGCATTCGTGAACTGAATACGCCCCGCCAACTTCCATAGCGGTAACTATACCCGCATTCATAGCGTCAATGGCAATTTGCGTGTGTGATTCCCAAGCGGAAGAAATATACACAGCGTCAACTAAATCCTTTTTTAGCATATCGTGATAGTCGGTAAAAAATAAAGGTTTTTCGCCGATTTTATCTTTCTTATATTCGTACGCTTGTTCCATTTTGTCTTCATAAACGTCCGAAAATGCAACTATTTTTACGTCATCAAGATTACAAAAAATCTCGTGCACCATACTAGCGCCCCTTTTGCCTAAACCTATTACACCAAGTTTTACCTTTTCCATATTTATTCTCCGTGAAAACTTATTAACGTTAAACGTTAAATTAAGTTTAATATAGGTTTCAAATTTCGTAAATGATTTTAAATGACATAATATATGCTTTTTTTGACAGTATATAGAAGAATAAATAAAATTGCTATTGACAAATTTAGGCGAAATGTTTTATAATAAAACAAAATAAAGGGACGATTATGCTAAAAAATAAAGTTGTTAGAAATTTACCAGCCGACGATAAATACTGGATAGAAGAAGTTGGCTTTAATGACCTTGCGACCTTAAAACCCATCAAGATAGCAAGGAAGCAAGAGTTTTATACATTCCACGTTATTTTAGAAGGCAAAGGCACTCTAAATATCGCATCTAACACGTATTCCCTTAAAAGCGGCGACGTTTTTTATTGTCCTAAAGATACGCTTTTTAGTTATTATCCTGACGAAAAAAATCCGTGGAAATACGTTTGGTTTTTGTTTAGAAGAAAAACCGCTGTTGCGGAACTGGAAAGGCTTTCTTTTTCTGAATTTTCGCCTATCAGAACGCTAACGGGTTTTGATAAGATAAAAGCCGAAATTGTTGATTTTATTAGTAATTTAGAGCGAAATAACAAGGCTTTACTTAAAAGTCAATCTGTTTTTTTAGGTTTGCTTTCGGAGTTTGATTCAAAAGAAATTGATTTTGAGCCAGACGGAAATTATTACGTAGAAAGGGCTCGCACGTATATAGAAAATAACTGCTTTGATTATAATTTTAGGGTGTCGCATGTGTCGGAGTATTTGCACCTTTCAAACGAGTATTTTTGTAGGCTTTTTAAGAAGGAAACAGGTATCAATATTGCCGAATACGTTAAGCGTGTTAGAATGGAAAGAGCGGTAGAATATTTAACTAAAACTAATAACACGGTTAAGCAAATAGCGCTTCTTACAGGGTATAACGATTACTCGCACTTTTGTAGGGAATTTAGAAAAACTTTTGGCTTAACCGCGGGGGAATATAAGGAGAAAAACATATGCAAAACAAAATCTTAAACATATTGAAAAATTTTGATATAATAGGCGATATAAAAGACGTTACTCCGTACGGAGAAGGGCATATAAATAGAACATTTAAAGTTGAAACGACTAAAGAAGTTTACATATTGCAACAAATAAACGATAGTATTTTCAAAAATGTTCCAGCCCTTATGAAAAATATTAGTTTAGTTACTGATTTTATTAGGGGTAAAATTTTACGGCGTGGTGGCGACGTTAAAAGAGAAGTGCTTACTGTAGTAAAAACAACGGACGGTGGGGACTATTATTTTGACGGCGAAAAGTATTATAGAATGTATATATTTGTTTCAGATGCCGTGTGCTATCAACAAGTTAAAACGGCAGAAGATTTTTACCAAGTTGCACTTGCTTTTGGCAGTTTTTCTAACCTTCTTGCCGAATTTGACGCATCATTGCTTTACGAAGTAATACCGCAATTCCATGACACTAGAAAAAGGTTTGAAAATTTTATGGTATCACTTAAAGCGGATAAATTTTCTAGGGCTGACGGAGTGAAAAAAGAAATTGATTTCGTGTTAGCAAGAAAGGATTTAGTAGGCAAAATAGCGGATAAAATTGACACAGGTGAAATCCCATTAAAAGTAACTCATAACGATACTAAACTCAATAATGTTTTGATAGATAAAAACAGCGGAAAATCCCTTTGCGTAATTGATTTAGATACCATTATGCCAGGTAGTATTTTATATGATTTTGGCGACTCTATAAGGTTTGGTTGTAACACGGCGCTTGAAGACGAAAAAGATTTAACAAAAGTTAATTTTGACGTAGAATTATTTGAAAAATTTGTTGATGGCTACGTTCAAACTCAACGTGAAAGCATCACCGAAATTGAAGCGCAAAATTTAGCACTTTCGGCAATAATGATGACCTTTGAATGCGGAATGAGATTTTTAACTGACTATTTAGATGGCGATATATATTTCAAAACACATAGGGAAGGGCACAATTTAGATAGATGTAGAACGCAATTCAAGTTGGTTAGCGAGATGGAATTAAAGTTAAACGAACTTAACATTATTTGCAAAAAATATTACGAAAAGTATTGCAAATAAAAAAGCAAAAAGGTGTTAAAACTATTTGCACTTTGCTCTAAAACTTGCTATAATATACCAAGATAAAGAAAGAGCCCAAAAAAATTGTCGCAAGAATTTTTTTGGAAAGGAAAAGCAATGAAGCGATTAGGATTTTTGGCTTTAGACAAAAACCGATGAGCGTAATTTGCTTTGACGACGGGGTGTAGCGCAGTTGGTAGCGCGCTTGGTTCGGGACCAAGAGGTCATGGGTTCAAATCCCGTCACTCCGACCACAAGAAAGACGGATAGCCTAGTGCTGTCCGTCTTTCTTGTTAGATTGTGGCGGGATTTGATTTAGGGAGCGAGCACAATAATACTCTCCCAAATTTTACTATTATATAGTAAAAATAAAGTGCCTAAAAAAAGTTGCTTTAATGTTTAAAACATTGTATAATAGCAAAGTGAGTAAAGTTGTGGTAGGTAAGTAGATTATTATGAGCCAAACGACAAAAGTTAAA
>JAZOST010000026.1:0-13934 GCA_045657285.1 Christensenellaceae bacterium | reverse complement strand
GAAGTAGGTGAACTTGCGGTCTTTGGCGACGGCGTTATGAAGTGCTATTATAAAGATGAAAAGGCTACTGAAGAAATTTTGGACGGCGGTTGGCTCTACACCGGCGATATGGCAATGGAAGACGAAGACGGATTTATTTATTTAGTTGACCGCAAAAAAGACGTTATTATTTCGGGTGGGGAAAATATTTATCCCGTTCAAATAGAAAACTTTATAAGAAAACACGATTCGGTTGCGGACGTTGCGGTAATAGGTCTAGCAGATTCAAGACTTGGCGAAATTTCAGCAGCGATTGTTCAAGTTAAAGAAGGCTTTACCTTGACCGAAGAAGAACTAAACGATTTCTGTTTAGACTTGCCTAGATATAAACGTCCAAGAGTGATAATCTTTGCGGATATTCCTAGAAACCCGACTGGTAAAATTGAAAAACCAAAACTTAGAAAAATGTACGGAACTGACGCTCTTGTTTCAAAACAAAACGAACTATAGAATTTGGAGAAAACTATGAAAAAACTTATGATAGGAAATTCGGCGGTTGCGCGTGGTGCGTATGAAGCGGGTGTAAACGTAGTATCGTCTTACCCCGGCACGCCGAGTACTGAAATAACTGAAGCAATGGTAGAATTTAAGGACGTTTACGTAGAGTGGGCGCCCAACGAAAAAGTTGCTTGTGAAACGGCTATAGGCGCGTCTATTGCAGGTGCAAGGGCTATGACTTGTATGAAACACGTAGGTCTTAACGTTATGGCTGACCCCGTGTTTACGGTTAGTTACATAGGCGTAAATGGTGGTCTAGTATTATGTGTTGCCGACGACCCTGGTATGCACTCATCACAAAACGAACAAGATTCAAGGCACTATGCAAAAGCATCAAAAATTCCTATGCTTGAGCCGTCCGATTCGGCAGAATGCAAGGAATTTACTAAACTTGCTTTTGATTTAAGTGAAAAGTTTGATACGCCCGTGTTTGTAAGACTTTCAACAAGGGTTTCGCACTCTCAAAGTTTAGTTGAAACTGAAGATAGAACTGAAATTCCCTTAAAACCTTACGAAAAAAATATTCGCAAAAACGTAATGATGCCCGCAAATGCAATCGGTAGGCACGTTTTTGTGGAACAACGAGAAAAAGATTTAAGGGCTTTTGCCGAAACTACCGCGCTTAACAAGGTTGTTGATAACGGAAAAAAAATTGGCGTTATAACTTCTGGTATTTCTTATGAATACGCAATGGAAGCGCTAGGGAAAAGCGTAAACTACCTTAAACTTGGTTTAGTTTATCCGCTTCCTGAAAAACTTATTTTAGACTTTGCGTCTAAAGTAGATACGCTCTACGTTATTGAAGAATTAGACCCCTTTATTGAACAGCACGTTAAGGCACTAGGCTTAAAAGTTAAAGGCAAAGACGTATTTACTATGCTTGGCGAATATAGTCAAAACCTTATCAAAAAAGTTATTCTTGGCGAAGAAAAGGAAGTAATTTCAAGTGATGTTGCGCTTCCCAAACGTCCGCCTGTAATGTGTGCAGGTTGTCCGCATAGGGGTACGTTTTACGTGCTAAATAAACTTGGCGTAACGGTATCTGGAGATATAGGTTGCTATACGCTTGGCGCGGTTGCACCACTTTCAGCAGTTGATACGACCATTTGTATGGGCGCGTCGGTTAGCGCTGCGCACGGTATGGTTAAAGCAAGGGGCAAGGAATTTTCTAAAAAGTTAGTTTCAGTTATAGGTGATTCTACTTTTATTCACTCTGGTATTACAGGGCTTATTGATATAGTTTATAACAAGGGCAATAATACCGTAATTATTTTAGACAACTCTATTACTGGTATGACGGGACACCAAGATAATCCAACCACGGGGCTTACTATAAGAAAAGAACCTACAAAGCAAGTTGATTTAGTTGCTCTTTGCAAAGCGGTTGGCGTTGATAGCGTAAGGGTAGAAGACCCGTTTGATATTAAAGGCTTTGAAAAAGCAGTTAAGGAAGAACTTGAAAAGGACGAACCTTCGGTAATTATTGCCGCGCGTCCTTGCGCGCTACTTAAAGGTGTAAACTACGGCGCTAAATGCTTTGTTGACAGCGAAAAATGTAAATCATGCAAGTTGTGTATGAAACTTGGTTGTCCCGCAATCACGTTTGAAAACGGAAAGGCTAAAATTGACGCAACGCAATGTAACGGCTGTGGGCTATGTACTAGCGTTTGTCCTTTCGGCGCAATCGCAAAGGAGAAAGAATAATGGCTCAAAATATTATGATAGTAGGCGTTGGCGGACAAGGCACGCTTCTTGCAAGTAGAATTTTAGGTGGAGTGGCAACCGAACTTGGCTTTGACGTAAAAGTTTCGGAAGTTCACGGAATGAGTCAACGTGGCGGAAGCGTTGTGACTTACGTAAAATACGGCGAAAAAGTAAATTCACCCATAATTGATAAAGGCGAAGCAGACGTAGTTTTAGCGTTTGAGCGTTTAGAAGGTTTAAGGGCGCTTCCTTTCCTTAAAAAGAACGGAAGAATTATAATCAACGATAGCGCAATTTCGCCTATGCCGGTAATTATCGGCGCGGAAAAATACCCCGACGGCATTTTAGAAGAACTTTCTTCTAAAGCAGAAGTTACTGCTGTTGATGCGCTTAAATTAAGCATTGAAGCAGGCTCGCCAAAAGCGGTAAACGTAGTTTTAATAGGCGTTCTTGCTAAACAAAGCGGAATAGATAAGGAGATTTGGCTAAAAGTATTAAAGTCAACCGTTCCGCCTAAATTTTTAGACTTAAATATTACTGCCTTTGAAAAAGGATATAACCACTAATGATAAAAATCACCAATCAAAAAACGAAAAACGCGCTTATTATTGCATATTTATGTTTTTCAATACTTTCTTTTGCGCTAGTTCTAATAATTCCCGCAAGTAGAGAAGTTTTCAAAAAACTTTCTAGCGAACACGCTATACTTATGGGTTTTGTTAAATTTGCGCTTTTAGCAACGGCGGGCGAACTTATTGCCGTTGCCATTGTAAAAGGCGAACTAGGCGTTCCCGTAAAAATCGTGTTTAGATTTTTAATTTGGGGGCTTATCGGTATGTGGATAACCCTTATGATGAAAGTCTATTCTACCGCGTCGGTTTATCTTATGGGTATAGGATTTTTGCCGGGCGGAGATAGTGCTTTTCTTCGCGCACTATACACTAGCGTATTAATGAATACTACTTTTGGTCCAACCTTTATGGCAGTACATAAAATTACGGACAAAATTTTAGAACTTAAAGCAGATAAAAAAGCGGTAAATCTTGATAGTATAGTCAGCGGTATTAACTGGAAGGGATTTTTTGGGTTTACGATTGCTAAAACCGTACCGCTATTTTGGATACCTGCGCATACCGTAACTTTTATGCTTCCTAGTGAATATCAAGTTATGATGGCGGCGGGTTTATCAGTTGCTCTTGGTATAATTTTAAGCCTTGGCAATCGCAAAAAAGTTTCAAAGGAGAAATAAAACTAATGGCTATAAGAAATCCCGAAATTGAAAAAATGCCAAGGGAAGAACTTAAAAAACTTCAAAGTGAAAGGCTAGTTTGGCAAGTTAAAAGAATGTATAATAGCGTTGAATGCTTTAGAAAGCGTATGGACGAAAAGGGTTTAACCCCCGACGATATAAAAGGGGTTGAAGACTTATATAAATTACCATTTTCCTACAAAAAAGACCTTCGTGATTATTACCCTTACGGCTTATTTGCCGAACCTATGGAAAATATTAGGCGTGTACACGCATCTAGCGGTACTACTGGTAAAAGAATAGTTGTTGGTTACACTGATAACGACCTTGATATGTGGGCGGAATGCGTCGCTAGAATGCTCTCTGCTATCGGTTTGACCAAAGACGATATATTTCAAGTAGCATTTGGTTACGGCTTATTTACGGGCGGTTTTGGGCTCCACGCGGGTGCTGAAAAGATAGGCGCGACGGTAATTCCTATTTCGTCAGGTAATACCGCGCTACAAATTCAAACCATGATTGACTTTAAGGCAACGGCTATTTGTTGCACTCCGTCATACGCAATGTATCTTGCGGAAGAAATTGAAAAGATGGGCGTTAAAGACCAACTTTCACTTAAAGTAGGTATATTCGGTGCAGAGCCATGGAGCGAATCAATGCGCCACGAAATTGAACAAAAATTAGGCATTAAGGCTTACGATATTTACGGGCTTTCGGAAATTTTAGGGCCGGGCGTTTCGTGTGAGTGTGAGTGTCAATGCGGTATGCACGTTTGGGAAGATAACTTTATAGTAGAAATTATTGACCCCGAAACACTTGAAGTATTACCCGAAGGTAGCAAGGGCGAACTTGTATTTACCGCTATTACTAAAGAAGGTTTCCCCATTATAAGATATAGAACAAGAGATATATGTTCGCTTGAATACGCGCCTTGCAAATGCGGTAGAACACACGTTAGAATGAATAAGCCTAGCGGAAGAAGTGATGATATGCTTATTATACGTGGTGTGAACGTGTTCCCGTCGCAAATAGAAGAAGTGCTATTAAGTATGGGTGACGGCAACATTACGCCTAACTACTTAATAAAAATTGATAGAGTAAATAATAACGATACTTTTGATTTAGACGTTGAAATGAGCGAAAGTTTATTTGCAGACGACCTAAAGAGTATTGCGGTTATAGAAAAACAAATTACCGAAAAATTACGTTCTATGCTAGGGCTTGGCGTTAAAGTACACCTTGTTAACCCAAAGAGCATAGCAAGAAGCGAAGGCAAGGCTAAACGTATTTTAGACCTTCGTAAGATTTAAGGGGGAAAGATATGATAGTAGAACAAATTTCAGTTTTCGTTGAAAACAAAAAAGGTAGGCTTAATGAAATTGCCGAAGTTTTGGCAAAAAACAACGTTGATATTTCGGCGTTATCGCTTGCAGATACTGAAGAATACGGCGTAGTTCGTATGATAGTAAATAATCCGTATTTAGCAAAAGAAGTGTTAAAAGAAAACGGCGTTATAGCAAAGGTAACTAGCGTTTTGGCAGTTGCTATTGACGACGCTCCAGGTGGATTTTATAGGGCGCTTTCTACGCTTGCCGAAAAGGATATATCGGTAAAATATATGTACGCTTCAATGTCGCACGAAAAAGGCAAGGCGATTATGATTTTAAGCGTTGACGATTTAGACAAAGCGGAAGAAATTATTAAAAGCAGTAGTGCTAGCGTAGCAGAACCTAGCGAAATTTATAGACTTGGCGGTAAAAACTAAACGAAAGTAAAAAAAAGAAGCCACGCTAGAAAGCGTGGCTTCTTTTATGCTAATTTTTATTTTTTAGGTTTTTTGATGCGGTTTAGTTGCTTGTTCATTTTAAGCAATTCTTCTTTGGTGAACGAAATATTTAACATACCCATCATACTTGTAAGTCTTAAAACGGTAAAACCGCCCATCATTTGCATCATTTCGGGCCCTATTTCAAAACCTGCGCCTTCTGCTTTTCCGTTTTTGTTTTTAGGCATTTTCTTTTTGAGTTTAAGCGCTATTTTAACAAACCATAATTTTCCGCGGAAAGACGCTAAAATATCAGAAATTTTGTCGTTAAGACTAAACTTGCCTTCGGGTGCGTTAACGTCAAACCAGTTTAGAATAGCACCTTTTTCTTTAAGGATATAATCTTGGTTCATTTCGTCAACTTTTCTAATAACGCCTTCGTCAGTTAAGTCGCCCGCTTTTGCTACTAGTTTAGTTTCGCCTTTGTTTTCAACTTCAAAATAGAAGAAGTGGTCTTCGGCGGTTTTCTTGCCAACGCTTACGCCGTTAGCCAAAAGTTCAACTTCGGGTTGGTTAGAGTAAACCGTAACTTTAGTAACGTCTTCTACGCGGTCAACGTATCTCTTTGAGCAAAGGTGAACGAACGGTTCATCAGAAAGCCATGCTTTATATGCATAGAAAGCGTCCTTTTTATACTTTCTATCCATAGTAACTAGACCTTTGTGGTTTTGTCCGTTTTCACCGCCTTCAGCACGCGCGTCAGCGCCACAGTCAAACATATTCCAAACGTGTGTTGCCCAAAGGTATTTACGCGTAAATAGTTGTTTTATAAGTTCTTCGTGATAATATGATTGATATTCTTCGGTATAGTCCCCTTGCGTTGGGTTAGAAGTGTGCCAGTTAAGCGCTTCGCAACCATATTCGCTCACACCGATAGGCGTTTTGGGGTAGGTGGCGTGGAACTTGTCAAACCATGGGCCGTTCATAGAGGTATCTCCGCCGTACCAACCGAAATAGTGGTTGTAAGAAACCACGTCAGAGATATGAATGTACGGGTCGTCAATTTTAGCCATAGAAACGGCGGCAATAGTAGTAAGACGCGTTTTGTCCATTTGATGAACCATATCGTTAAGAACTTTGTGGTTGTCAATAAGGTCGGCGTCAGAGCCGTTCATAGATATTTCGTTAGAAAGTCCCCAAACTACGATTGACGGGTGGTTGTAGTTTTGAGTAATAAGTTCCTTCATTTGAGAGATAGTGTTTTCTCTACCATTAGGAAGGTGTTTAGAGATATACGGAATTTCCGCCCAAATTACCAAGCCGTTTTTGTCGCAAAGGTCGTAGAAGTATTGGTCGTGTTGGTAGTGTGCAAGACGAATAGTCGTTGCCCCAACTTCTTTAATAAGTTCAATATCTTCTTCATGATGGCAAGGAAGTAGCGCGTTGCCAATTCCTAGTCTATCTTGGTGGCGTGAAACACCGCGAAGGGGGTATTCTTTGCCGTTTAATATAAAACCATTTTCGGGGTCAATTTCAAACGTACGGCAACCAAACGGAGCGGTAACGTTATCCAAAACGTTTTCTCCGTCCAAAATTTCCGCGCTAAGCGAATACATATACGGGTCAATTCTTCCGTTCCATAAACGAACGTTTTTAATTTCAAATTCGCATTTAGTATCGTTTGCGGTTAAAGTGTCAATCGCTTTGCCTTCTCCGTCAAAAAGGGTATAGCGAATAGCGTAGCCACTCAAATTCTTTACAAACGTTTCAACCTTAATTTTAGCGTCGTTTTCTTTGATTTCAGGCGTTACCATAATACCGGGCGCGCCGTAATAATCTAAATCAAAGTGAGTAGAAGAAACGGCAATTAAATTTACGTTTCTATAAAGACCGCCGTAAAAGGTAAAGTCCGCCATTTGTGGGTAAACAAAATCGTTAGGTGCGTTGTTTACCAAGATTGACACGATACTGCTATCTTTTAGTGCTTTAGTAACGTTTACACGCCAAGTAGAGTAACCACCGTCGTGATGCGCTAATTTTTCTCCGTCAACGAAAACGTCTGCTGATGAGTTTGCACCGCAAATTTCAAGATAGTATTCGTCCGCAACGGGAAGTTCTTTTTTATTTATGATTTTAGCGTAAACACAATCACCCCTAAAATAGTCGTTTCCGCCGTCTTGACCGTCGGTCGCGTTCCAAGTGTGTGGTAAATTAATAACTTCAACGTCTTCAGAAAGGGCGGTTGGAATTAGGTTAGAATTCTTAAAGAACGCCCATTTTTCATTAATATTTAGAACTTTTCTCATAAAAATCTCCGCTAAATAATTATTCTTCTACTTTGTCAGTTTCTTCTTTTGCTTCTTCTTCGCGTTTTGCTTGTAAGAAAGCAACGTTCTTATCAACTTGTTTTTTGTGTAATGGATACCAGAACCATAACACTAATGCTAAAAGAATAAAACCAATTGCAGGAACTAAAGTTGTGATATTGAATATTCCGTTTAGAACGCCTTGTGATAGTGCGCCTTCTTGTGCAAGAGTGCCGTCGTAACCGATACCGGTAAGTAGCCAACCAGCAACGCCTGCTGCAAGCGCTTGGCCAAGTTTACGAGCGAAAGAATAGAGCGAGTAAACAGAGCCGTCTTCACGAACGCCGTTTTTGATTTCAGAATAGTCAATAACGTCAGTAATTAGCGCCCAAGACACCATTGAGAACACGCCAAGACCTAACCAGTTAAGGAATTGAAGTGCAGAGAATACCCAAACGTTTGAAGGACGTATAATCCAAGTGATTAAGCAAATTGCACCTGCAAAAAGGTTGGCAGCGATAGATATTTCGGCTTTACCGAATTTTTTTGCAATAGGTTTAGCAATAACTGCTGCTATTACCATACCAACCATCATTAGTGCAGTAGAAACAGAAATTGCATCAGGTCTATTGTAATAGTTGGGGTAAATATAGTTTGCCATGTTTTGCATGGTAAGTTGAGCAAGAAGCATAACGATTGATGCTACAATTATTGAAATAAGAGCGCGGTTGGTAAACGCGTTTTTAAGCATTTTACCTACTGATGGGCCTTTTTGTTTTTCAGGTGTATCAACTTTAACTCTTTCAGTAACAAGTTTGTAGCAAAGTAAATAACAACCGATAGCAAGTAGTGAGAAAACGGCAGCAGCGATAGTAACTTTTCCGCCATCTAATATAGTATTGCCATTAGCACCGGTTTTATAAGCAATCATGGGAAGACCTATACCGATAATTGCGCCTGCCAACATACCACCCATTGTACGGAAGGTAGAAAGGCTTTGTCTTTCATCGGGGTCTGCAGAAATTGCAGATGCCATAGAGCCGTAAGGGATATTGATTGAAGTGTAGAAAATTGAGCCCCAAAGGATATAAGTAATTGCAAGATAAGCAACTTTGAAAGTGTTACCTTGGCTTGCAAGACCGCTTTGATACATGAGGAACGATGCTGCTGCAACTGGAATACACATTCTAAGTAGCCAAGGTTTGAATTTGCCTACTTTGGTGGTTCTACTTCTATCGCAAATGCGACCCATAGTAACGTCGGTTATAGCGTCAACAAAACGCGCAAGCATCATTATCGTACCTACGATAGCCGCTGAAACACCCATAACGTCCGTGTAGAACTTTGTGAGAATCATAGTTGAAAGTATAAAGGTGAAATCGTTGCCGAAGTCCCCAAACATATACCCAAGTTTGTCTCTCATGCCGAAAGGTTTAATCATTTTTCCCGTACTCATAAAAATCCTCCTATTTAATATGTACGTTTTGTAAAAAATAACTGCATAAGTTTTGCAGAATTTCGCTGTTAAACTTCGCCCGTCTTTTGTTAGTACTTATATTTAAATTTTAACATAATAAAAAGTATTGAAAAATAAACAAATCTTTGTTATAATATAACAAATCACACTTTTTGGGTAAAAAATGGACGTAATTTTCACAAAACAATTATTATTTTCGGCTTTGGGGGTGGATTTTCAAGTTTTGCCTAATTCTAAAAAGGTTATACTTGAAAGTTTGGTGCGCCAAGACGACGAAGTTTTAAAAAATTTTCTAATTAAAGAAAAAGAGTTTTTAAGGCTATTAAATTTTGATGAAGACGTAATATATGTCTTCAAATGGCTTTTTGATTCATTATTGATAATTTTTTATTCTAAAAAAACAGACCAAATATACACTATAGGTCCGGTGCTAACCAGTCCGTTTAGTGACGGTAAAGCGTTAGAGCAATTAAGGAGAGTTGGTATCGGAAAAGATTATGAAGGCAAACTATTAAATTGCGGGGCTCTTTTGCCGGTTGTAAAAGAGTCTATTATGAGTAAAATAAGTTTACTTCTTTACAGGAAAGCAGTTGGCGTAGAAAAAAACCCTACCTTTCAAACGGTAAACGTTTTTAGTAGCGCCTTACCTAGTTCTGAAATTAGGCAAGGAAGCGCCGTATCTATGCGCAGGGTAGAGCAAAGATACGAAATGAGCACTGCCGTTACCGAAGCGGTAAAACAGGGTAATTTTTCTTTAGCAACTTCGCTTATGCTTTCATATGGTAGCCGTGAAGATTTTTCGGTTAGAAATAGTTCACCGCTAAGAAATTTTCAAAACTATTGCATAGTTTTGAATACGCAACTTCGTTATGCAATGGAAAGTGTTGGAATTCACCCCTACGTACTAGATGACGTTTCTAACGATTTGGGTGTAAAAATAGAAAAACTTAACACCACTGAAAAAGCCAAGGAGTTTATAATAGAAATCATAAGAAGATATTGCGACTTGGCGCGTGAAAACGAACACGGCAACGCAAAACCGCTTATTAAACTTACAGTAGCGTTCGTTAAAGAAAATTTGGCAAGCGATATTACGCTTAAAGACGTGGCAAAAAAACTAAACGTAAATGCTAACTATTTATCGGCGCTATTCAAAAAGGAAAAAGGTCTTGGATTTACTGATTTTATAAACGTAGAAAGAATAAAACAAGCAAAAGCATTTTTAACTTATACTGCAATGCAAATTCAACAAATAGCAGAATTAGTTGGTTACAAAAGCGCGAATTACTTTACTGAAATTTTTAAGAAATTTGAAAAAGTTTCGCCAAAAAAATATCGCGAAAATTTAGACGCGAAGAAAATTTAACTATTAAAAGGAATAAAAAAATGAGTGATTTTAGAAGGTTTTTTGTTAGCGAGATGAACGGCGTTATTGAAGGCGACGAATTTTATCACGGCGTATCCGTACTAAGAATAAAACAAGGCGACGACATTATAGTTTGCGATAATTCAGGCTACGAATATTTAAGCGAAGTTGAAAATGTAAACAAAAAAGATTTTACCTACTCTGTAAAGGAAAAGCGATTAAGTGATACCGAAGCCAAAACGGAAGTTACGCTTATAGCGGGATATCTAAAGGGGGATAAGACCGAACTTATAGTTCAAAAAGCGGTTGAACTTGGAATAAAGAAAATAGTAGTGTTTTCATCAAAGTTTTCTTCGGCATATATGAACGAAAATAAACTTTCAAGGCTAAACAGAGTGGCGGTAGAAGCGTCAAAGCAATGCGGTAGGGCAATCGCCCCACGCGTAGAGTATGCCCAAGATTTTGAAAGTGCGCTAGAGTTTGGCAAAAATTCTAAAAATAAACTTTTCGCTTGTGAATTCGGTGGCGAAAACAGAGCGGATTTGTCTTCTTTAGAAGGTTCAACGGCAATAGTAGTTGGTAGTGAAGGCGGGTTTAGTGTAGACGAGCGCGACTTGGCTATAAAAAAAGGATACAAAGTGGTGTATTTAGGGAAAAGAATACTCCGCGCAGAAACGGCGGCAATCGCACTTTCCGCAATTGTGATGCACACGCTTAAAGAATTTGAGTAATGAAAAACGCTCTACTTTTAGAGCGTTTTATCTTTTGATTATATGTTTATTTTAATGCTTTTTGAAGAAAGGTTATATCGTTTATTAAAATGCCATCAGGCTTAAAAGAAAGTAGTTTTTTAATACCTTCTTCGCTTGTTACACCAACTTCACTATCAATAAAATTTTTGTAAGTTCCGGTCATAATCCATAGCCCTACGGAGTATTTTCTAACTTCGGCTATTGTTTCTTTAGAAGTCCAGTCTTCCCAAAGTCTAATGTAATTCGCGCCCGCGTTTACGAAAAAAGAAATATCATCTACGCTTGGCATAAAGGCTAGCACTTTAATATTTTTATTAAAAGTTTTAACTTTTATAACTGCATCAGTTTTCATAAGCCCTAAAACTACGCTATCTAAATAGTCGTAGCGAGAAAGCAATGAAAGTAGGTCGTCTAAAACTTCAACTTCTTTAACGTGTATCAAAAGTGGTTTAACGTCTTCTTTAAGATAGTCTTCAAAAAGTAAAACGAAGGGGTCGCGACAGGCAAATCTTTTAGAAACGTATTCCATATTTGCTCCTTAAAGGTATTTTTTTTAGTGTAGCATAAAAAGGAAAAATCTACAATAAAAAAAGAAAAATCTACTTGAAAAAATAGTAGTGTTATTATATAATAAATTAAAAAGGAGAATGAGTTATGAAAAAATTTAAATGTAAAATTTGCAAGGCAATTTTTGAAGTTGATGACGGCGTAGAACCCGTATGTCCAATATGTAAAGCAAAAGGTGAAAACCTTGAAGAAATAAAGGAGAATATTATTATGAACAAATACAAAGGAACACAAACTGAAAAGAATTTACAAGAAGCATTTGCTGGCGAATCACAAGCAAGAAATAAATATACATATTTTGCTTCAGTTGCTAAAAAAGAAGGCTATGAACAAATTTCAGCGCTTTTCTTAAAGACGGCGGATAACGAAAAAGAACACGCAAAATTATGGTTTAAAGAACTTGGCGAACTTGGCAAAACTCCTGAAAACTTACTTGCAGCAGCACAAGGCGAAAACTATGAATGGACTGATATGTATTCAGGTTTTGCTAAAACTGCTGACGAAGAAGGCTTCCCAGAACTTGCCGAAAAATTCCGTTTAGTTGCAGCGATTGAAAAACATCACGAAGAAAGATATCGCGCGCTTCTTAAAAATATTGAACTTGCGGAAGTATTCGCAAAATCTGAAGTTAAGGTTTGGGAATGCAGAAACTGCGGTCATTTAGTTGTAGGCGAAAAAGCGCCCGAAGTTTGCCCAACCTGTGCACACCCACAAAGTTATTTTGAAATTCACGCAGAAAATTATTAAAATTTAGAGAGAAAGAATAATGGCTAAAAAGCATTTTGAATATGGCAATATAAGGTTTTCAATAGATACATGCAATGGTGAAATAACTGGTTTAGAGAACTTGGCTATGGGTGATAACATAGTGAAAAACACTATGACCGCTCCCGAATTTTACGGACATCAACCATTTACCATTACTCTTCGCGATGAAAACGGCGAAGAAAACGAATATTATCCGCTCTACACAAGAATAGGTTTAGAAAGCCCAGAAAAAGCGGTAAAAATAAGTAGCGAAGAAAAACCTGACGGAATACTTGTAAAAGTAGAATATAATACGATAACTTGCCAAGTAGTTGACCACCCACACACGGAAGACGTAAGCAAGGAAATTCCTTGTGACCTTTACTATACCGCGTACGTAAAAGAAAACTCTATTGAGTTTGAAATGAACTACGTAAACGTAGGCGGAAGAAACGTTAGGGAAATTCGTTTCCCAGTAATTGCGGGCGTATATCTTGGAAGTGACCATACAAAAAATACTCTTTATTACCCGTTATACGGCGGTAGAAAAATTGTTGACCCAATAAACACGTTTACCGCACAGCCAGAACGCAGTTTTTGGCGTTGGAATGAATACAGATATTGTTATAGCAACGATATAGCGTCTGAAACACCCCGTCATATGTGGGGCTGTAATTATCATTATCCGTGCAATCTTTCAATGTCTTATATGGATATAACTTGTGAAGATTACGGTATGTATTTTGGCGCGCATACGCCTGACCTTACGCCTGTTTGGCTTGAATGCGCTACTTTTGGTAAATGGAGTATAGCATTAGTATTGTCATCTTCATATCAACCTAAAAAATCGGGCGAATTTACTTTCAAAACACCGCCCACGGTACTTGCTTTCCACGGAAGCAGTTGGCACGACGGCGCTAAAATTTATAGGGACTTTAGACTTCCCCTAATAAAAATGCGCGATAGCGTTAAACCCGTTTGGGCAAGAACAAGCCCTGCTCTTTCTGCGCACTATGACTTTAAGTATCAAGAAGGTAACCATTACCATGAATTTAAAGACATTGAACAAATGGCCAAAGATAGCAAGGCAATGGGTGTTGACCATATGATTTTTGCGGGCTGGAACCAAGACGGCTTTGATAACGGATATCCTAACTACGTACCGGATAAAGATTGTGGTACCGAACAAGAATTTATTGACGGCATAAAAAAGGCAAAAGATTTAGGCGTTCACGTTTCGCTATACGAAAACAGCCAACTATACAACACTATTTTTGATAAGGGCGACGTTATTGAAAACGTAGTTATAAATGAAGACGGCAATTATTCAGTTCAACACTGGGGGCTTTTGACGCTTGCAGTAATGTGTCCAAAGGCTAAAGGCTGGCAAGACCAAGTTGCCGAAAACTTTAGGCGCGCCACCGAAGAATACGGCGTTAGCGGTATATACTTTGACCAACTTTC
>JAZOST010000025.1:0-14124 GCA_045657285.1 Christensenellaceae bacterium | reverse complement strand
ACAGGAGAACAAAATGACAAAAAATTACAGAGAATTTAAAACAATGCTCGGTGGCAGAGAACTCGTTATTGAAACGGGTAAATATGCTGAACAAACTAATGGTTCATGCGTAGTTCGTTGTGGTGATACTGCAGTTATGGTAAACGTAACTATGGCTGAAAAACCTCGCGATGGTATGGATTATTTCCCTCTAGGAGTTGACTTTGAAGAAAAAATGTATTCAATCGGTTCAATTCCCGGTGGCTTTAAGAAAAGGGAAGGTAGAGCGTCTGACAAGGCAATTTTAACTAGCCGTTTAATTGATAGACCTATTCGTCCTTTATTTCCGAAAGGTTTATTTAACGACGTTATCGTTATTGCAACCGCACTTTCAGTTGAACCCGATATTCAACCCGAAGTTCTTGCAATGATTGGTAGTTCAGTTGCAATAAGCATTTCTGATATACCTTTTGCAGGTCCTACTGGTAGCGTAGTAGTTGGTATCGTTGACGGTGAATACGTAATCAACCCCGACTGTGCTCAAAGAGAAAAGAGTACCCTTACCTTAAACCTTGCTGGTACTAAAGACGCTATTATGATGGTTGAAGCAGGTGCTAAAGAAATTTCTGACGACGAAATGGTTGGCGCAATCTTATTCGGTCACGAAGAAATTAAAAAACTTTGTGCTTTCCAAGAAGAAATCATCAAAGAAATCGGCAAACCCAAAAAAGAAATTGAACTTTACCACGTTCCAGAAGAAATTGATAACGCGGTTAGAGAATATGCTGGCGAAAAACTTGACAAAGCGCTTGATACTTTTGATAGACAAGTTCGTCAAGCAGGTCAAGATGAAGTTGAAAAAGACTGTCTTGAACACTTTGCTGAAATTTTCCCCGACAAAGTTAGGGAAATTAAAGATTCACTCTACTATTTAACAAAAGAAAAAGTAAGAGCAAAAATCACAAACACCGGTATTAGACCTGACGGAAGAAAACTTACCGAAGTTAGACCTATTTGGTGTGAAGCGGGCGTTCTTCCTAGAGTTCATGGCTCAGGCGTATTCACTAGGGGACAAACCCAAGTTATGTCAACTTGTACTTTAGGTATGCTTGCTGAAGCGCAAAAACTTGAAGGTTTAGACGGCGAATCAAGCAAACGTTATATGCACCAATACAACATGCCTGGTTATGCTTCAGGCGAAGCAAGACCGTTAAAGAGTCCAGGTCGTCGTGAAATCGGCCACGGCGCATTAGCAGAACGTGCTTTAGAACCCGTAATTCCTTCTGAAGCAGACTTCCCGTACGCTATTAGAATTGTTTCTGAAGTATTATCTTCAAACGGCTCTACTTCACAAGGTAGCGTTTGCGGTTCAACCCTTGCTCTTATGGATGCAGGCGTTCCGATTAAAGCACCGGTTGCTGGCATTGCTATGGGGCTTATCAAAGACGTTGAAAGTGGCAAAGTTTCAATTCTTACCGATATTCAAGGTTTAGAAGACTTCCTTGGCGATATGGACTTTAAGGTTGCAGGTACTGAAAAAGGTATTACCGCAATTCAAATGGATATTAAAATCAAAGGTATTGATGAAAATATCTTAAGACAAGCAATCGCTCAAGCAAACGTTGGTAGACAACACATTTTAGGAAAAATGCTTGAAGTTATTGACGCTCCTAGAGCAGAACTTTCTAAATACGCACCCAAGATTATTGCTTTCAATATTGACCCCGATAAGATTGGCGACGTTGTTGGTAAACAAGGCAAAGTTATCAATAAGATTATTGAAGAAACTGGCGTTAAGATTGACATTGAAGACGACGGCACCGTAAATATTGCAAGCGTTGGCGAAAATGGTGATGCTGAAAGAGCAAAAGCAATTATTCTTTCAATAGTTAAAGAACCTGAAGTTGGCGATATGTTCATTACTGAAGTTGTAAGAATTCTTCCCAAGGTTGGCGCGTTCTGTGAACTTGCTCCTGGTAAAGACGGCTTAATTCACATTTCTAAAATGAGTGAAAAGAGAATTCAAACCGTTGAAGAAGTAATGCATATCGGCGATAAGGTTAAAGTAGAAATTATCAAAATTGGCGATAAGGGCATTGACCTTAAACTTCTTGAAAAATTTGAAGGCTAAAAAATAGAACAAGGAATATGCAAGGCTTTCCGCCTTGCATATTTTTTTGTAATAACTAGCGCAATCTCCGTCATAAAATACCAAAGGGGAGTGCGATGAATAAAAAAAGAATTACAATTATTACAGACGTTATTTTGCTTGTAGTTTTCATTTTTGTAACTGGTGTTAGTTTCTTTTCAGAAAGAATAATACCTATCTCTATTTATGAAAGTGAAAAAGTTAGCGCAATTTATAATGGGGATACTGAAAAAAATAACGTTTCGTTAATGTTTAACGTTTACGAAAATACTTCGGTAGTAAATCAAATAGTTAAAACGCTTAAAGAACACGGCGTTAAAGCAACTTTTTTCGTTGGTGGATGTTGGGCGGACGATAATATAGAAACGCTTAAAAATATTCTTGATGGTGGAAATGAACTAGCAAATCACGGATATTTTCATAAAGACCACGCCGTTATTTCTAACGAAAAAAACAGGGAAGAAATTTATAATACCGGCATTTTAATTAAGTCGCTCGTAGGCGTAGATATGACGCTTTTTGCACCGCCATCGGGTAGTTATAAACAGGCAACATTAAATATTGCAAACGAATTAGGGTATAAAGTGATAATGTGGTCAAAAGACACTATTGACTGGCGGGACAAAAGTGAAGACGTAGTTTATTCACGAGCAACAAAAAATGCTAGTAATGGCGATTTAATTTTAATGCACCCAAAATCGCACACTCTAAACGTTTTAGGTAAAATTATTGATTTTTACAAAAGTAACGGATATAATTTAGTAACTGTAAGCGAAAATATAGGTGTTTAATTAATTTTTATGCTCATACTATAAGGAGAAAAATGAAATATTCAAAAAAATACGATAATGGCTTAAAACTTATTATAAATAAACTAGATGGACTTTTATCCGTTTCCTGCGGTATTTTAGTTAAGACCGGAAGTTCAAACGAAACGGCTAAAGAAAACGGAATTTCGCACTTTATTGAACACAATTTGTTTAAAGGTACTACTTCTAGAACGGCTTTTGAAATTTCGGATGCCATTGATAGTATAGGTGGTCAAATAAATGCTTTTACTTCAAAAGAACTTACTTGTTATTACACTAAATCAACTAGTGAACATTTAGAAACTTCGCTTGAAGTTTTGTCTGATATTTTCTTTAATTCAACCTTTGATAAAAAAGAAATGGACAAGGAAAAACAAGTAATAATTGAAGAAATAAATATGACCAACGATAGCCCCGAAGACTTGTGTTTAGACCTTTTATCAACCGCTTATTATGGTAAAAACGGTTACGGGAGAACTATTTTGGGTAGCGAAAAGAACGTTTTATCTTTTGATTTTGATGCGGTAAGTAATTATATGAAAAAATACTACACCGCAGATAACGTTTGCATTTCAATAGCGGGAAACGTTGACGTTGAAAGTGCAATAAAACTTGTTGATAAGTATTTTGCGAATAATTTTGTAAACTTAAAAAGTGTAAAACAAAAAGAGCAAACTTCATTTAGTTACGATAAACTTTATAAATATAAAAAGACCGAACAAACACATTTAGCGCTTTGTTTTCCAGCGTATTCTTCGTCTGATGATAAAAGTATATCTTTATCAATTCTTTCCGCGGTTTTCGGTGGTGGAATGAGCAGTAGATTATTTCAAAAAATTAGGGAAGAATTAGGGCTTGCGTATAGCGTGTATTCCTATCCGTCGCAATATAAAGATAATGGCATTTTAGAAATATATGCAGGCGTAGGTAACGGCGTTCGTGATAAAGCGTTCAAGGCAATAGTTGCTGAAACTGAAAAAATGCAAAAATACGGCATTACGGAAAAAGAATTTAAACGCGGAAAAGCGCAAATGAAAAGTTCATTCGTAATGGGGCAAGAAAGTACTTCTTCTCAAATGTTAATTCACGGCAAGTACCTATTGTTCTTAGACGAGGTTTTTGATTTTGAAAAACGTATAAGCCAAATAGATGCAGTTGATTTAGAAAACGTAAATCAAGTGGCAAACGAAGTGTTGCAATTTGACACTTTTGCAACCGCATCAGTTGGCGTAAATAAAGGCGAATTAACCTTATAAACAAAAAAGGACAATTCTTTTATGAATTGTCCTTTTTTTATCTATTAACGAATATATTTTATATATGAAGTTTTTTAGAGTTTTTTGCACATTTATATTAGTTTTTTCAATATTTTTTACAATTTTTATAGGAAAAAATAAGATTAACGAGAACGTAATATTAGAAGATAAAAAAGAATATAAGACTGTTTTGTCCCTTTGGCACGTGGATACTTTTGAAGGTGGAAGCGGTTCTAGAAAGCAGTTTTTACTAGATGCAAGTATCGCTTTTGAAAAACAGAATACTGGCGTTTTAATTATGGTAACTTCTATGACATTAAGTGCGCTAAATAATAACCTAAAAAATGGTGTTTTTCCTGATATTTTATCTTCGGGGATAGGTTCTAGTGCTACGGCAACTTTTGCTATGTCAAGTAAAAATTCTTTTTATGGTGGAAAGGTGGGTGATAGAATTTATGCAAAGCCGTGGTGTAGGGGTAACTACTTTTTAATATCTAAAAAAGCGGACGTGTTAGAAGAAAAAAATGTAGAAAATTTAATTGTTTCAGAAGGCGAAAATAATTTGCCTATTTTATCTTTAATTCTAGATGGTGTGTATTCAAAAAATGCAAAAATCCTACCGCCACAAAAAGCATATACAGAATTTTTAAACGATAAGAACGGAGTTTTACTAGGTACACAAAGAGATATAGTTAGACTTAATCAACGCGGATACGATTATCACTGTAAACCGCTATTTTCGTATAATGATTTGTATCAATATTTTTACATTTTAACTAATAATGCCAAGCAAAGCGTTTATGCGGAAAATTTTATTGATTTTGTGCTTGGCGAAAGTTATCAAGATAAATTATCAAAATTGCAAATGCTTTCAAACGTCATAAACGTTGATTGTTACGAAGATATTGCAACTGCGCAAAACACTGCTATAAAAAATACTATTTCGGCGTTTATTTTACCCGAAAGATTAGGTGAATTAAAAAAACTTTGCGCTTTAGCATTGACAGGCGATAAAGATGCGGAAAATAAACTTAAAAAACTTGTCGTTACTCCTTGAAAAAAATTCTAAAATAATGTAAAATGTAAAAGGAGATTTATGGGTATTAAAGATGCTCTAATATCCACCAAAGATGCTGAAATTTTGCCTGGCGAGTCTATGGCAAAACATACAACTTATCGCCTTGGCGGAAAAGCGGAATTTTTTGCCACACCTAAAACTCAAAAAGCATTAATAACCTTGCTTAATATTGCTATAGAATATAACTTACCATATTTTATATTAGGAAACGGCAGTAATTTACTTGTTTCGGATAATGGATATAAAGGTTTAGTTATAAGCACAAAAGGGTTAAATAATTTTAGAATAACTGACAATTTTTTAACTGCCGAGTGCGGGGCAAATCTTAATAAAGTTATTTTTTCATTAAAAGATAAAGGACTTTCTGGGCTAGAAAATCTATATGGAATACCATCAACTATAGGTGGGGCGGTATATATGAACGCGGGGGCTTTCGGCACGCAAATTGCGGACTTTTTAAGGGTTGTAAGCGTTTTTAAGGACGGGAAAGTAAAATTTTACGATAAAACCGATTGTGATTTTTCGTATAGAAATAGTATTTTTCAAAAAAATAACGAAATAATTTTAAGTGCAAGTTTTATTCTAAAAAGAAGTTCAAAAGAAGACGTTTTAGAAAAAATAAAAAAAGTTATTGATAAAAGAAAAAATCTTCCCAAAGAGCGGACGTGCGGTTCAGTTTTTAGAAATCCTAACGGAGACTTTGCGGGAAGACTTATTGAAAGCCTTTCTATTAAAGGTTTTCGCTGTGGGGGAGCGCAAATTAGCACTAAACACGCTAACTTTATTGTTGCTGGTAACGACGCAAAAGCAAAAGACGTTTTTGATTTAATTAATTACGTAAAAGAAAAAGTGTATAAAGAATATTCAATAAAACTAATTGAAGAAGTTAAATTTTTAGGGGAATTTTAATGATATTAACGGCTGATTATCATACACATACGACCTTTTCTCACGGCAAAGGTTCAATACTTGATAACGCCCAAATGGCAAAAGAAAAAGGGCTTAAAGAAATAGGCATAACCGACCATGGTTTTGCTCACCCTGCTTTTGGTTTAAGAAATTACAAATTACCTAAAATGCGTTCGCAATGCGACGAAGCAACCTTAAAAACGGGTATTAAAGTGCTTTTAGGTGTAGAGTCAAATATTATAGGTACTGACGGAACTGTTGACCTTAAACCCAAAAAATACGACGAATTTGACTTGTTTGTTTGTGGCGTGCATAAATTCGTTACCTATAAGTTTGGAACTTGGTTTACGCTTGCGTTTCCTAACCTTTTTAAGTCTTGGCAAAAAGCGCCTAAAATTTCAGATAGGTTAAGAAGGGAAAATACCAAAACGTTTATAAACGTTATAAAGAAAAATCCAGTTGATATTATTTCGCATATCAACTTTTGCTGTTTTGCTGACGCTAAAGAAGTGGCAAAAGTTGCTGCAGATTACGGCACTTATATAGAACTTAATAGTAAAAAAATTCACGTTACTGATGAAGAATTATACGAAATGCTTAAAACGGACGTAAATTTTGTAATTGACTCTGACGCGCACTCAAAAGAAAGGGTAGGCGAAATTTCATTAGTTGAAGATTTAATTACTAGGGTAAACGTGCCGATAAGCCGTATTGCAAACGTAGATGGAAAACTTCCAAAGTTTCGCTTTAATGAATTTAAGAACGGAGCGGGAAGATGAATTTTACAAAAATAATTAAAGAAGAAATTATTTCTAAAAAATTTAAGCAAGTTCAGTCCCAAAAGGCTTTCTTATCAGGGATAATTAGAGGTACTGGTGTAATATTTGAAGACGGCGATAGCGTTGGTGTTGAATTTTCCGTATTTAACGAAGAAACGGCAATGGCTACCGCAAAGTATTTTGAAAGCGTATTCAGTTATGAATTTCGCGAAATTTCAGTTGGTGAGGACAGGCTTAATAGAAGAGATAAGTTTACCTTAACCGTAACCGGCGATAGCGCATTAACAATACTAAAAGAATTATTTATTTTAGAACAGGCGGGGGAAGATTTATATTTAGTTTCATCACTTCCGCTAGCCTTAACAAAAAGTGAAGACACAAGGCGTTCTTTTTTGAAAGGCTTATTCGTTTCAAGCGGTAGTTGTACCGTTCCTGATAGCGCTGATGATGCTAAAACTGGTTATCATTTAGAAATGGTTTTTTCGCACTCAAATTTAGCAAGTGCGGTTAGCGACCTTTTATTAAAAGACGGGATTGGCGCTAAAATAACAAGGCGAAAAGAAAAATATGTTCTATATATAAAAAGCGCAGAAGAAATAAAAGATTTTATCGCGTGTATAGGCGCGCCTAAAGCGGTACTTTCGCTTACTGAACTTATGATTAGCCGTGATTTTATTAACGACGTAAATAGGCGTAAAAATTGCGATTTAGGTAACGTTAGTCGTCAACTTGAAGCGTCTATTAAACAAACAGAGGCAATAACTTTATTAAAAGAAAAAGGTTTGCTTAAAAATCTTAAGCCTGACCTATTAGAAGTTGCTAATATTAGGCTTGAAAATCCAGATGAATCTATTACGGAAATAGCAAAAAAGTTAAACGTTACAAGAAGTTGTATAAACCACAGATTTAGAAAAATTATTTGTATTGCAAATGAAATAAAGGGGTAAAAATGGCGGAATTCGTTCATTTACACGTTCACACTGAATATAGTCTATTAGACGGTGCAACTAGAATTGACAAGGTTTTTAAGGCTTGTCATAAAAAGGGTATGCACGCACTAGCAATTACCGATCACGGAAACATGTTCGGTACGCTTAAGTTTGCTGAAAAAGCAAAAAGCACTTATTTAAGTGCACTCAAAAGTGGAAAAAGTGAAGATGAAGCCAAAATGCAAGCAATTATAGGTTGCGAACTTTACGTTGCTGAAAATCACAAGGAAAATGCTAGGGATTACGACCACTTAATTCTTCTTTGCAAAAACAAAAAAGGCTATAAAAATCTAGTTAAACTTGATTCTATTGCATACGTTGACGGCTTTTATTATAAACCTAGAATTGACTATAAACTTTTAAGAGAGCATAGTGAAGGTTTGGTATGCCTTTCTGCTTGTTTGCAAGGTAGGGTTTCTAAGAGATTAGTAAATCACGATTATGACGGCGCAGTTGAAAGCGCAAAAATGCTTAAAGATATTTTCGGCGACGATTTTTATATTGAACTTCAAGACCACGGTCTTGCTGACCAAAAGAGGATAAATCCTTTACTTATTCAAATTGCAAAAGAATTAGATATAGGCGTTGTTGCAACTAACGACGTACATTATATTGAACGTGAAGATAGCGAAGTTCAAGACGTTATTGCATGTATTTCAACAAAAGCGACCATTGACGACCCAACTAGATTTAAGATGGAAGGTAGCGAAGCATACTTAAAATCTCCAGAAGAAATGGAAGCGCTTTTCTCTTACATACCAGAAGCCATTGAAAACACGGTTAAAATTGCTGAAAAATGTAGTGAAGAACCTGTTTTTGACTTGAACGATAAATGCGAACCTATAAGGGATAATTCGCTTATTCCGGGGTACACGCCGGACACCAATCAAACGGCATATGAATTCTTAAAAGAACTTGGTGAAAAAGGGCTTAAAGAAAGATATCCCGTAATAACCGACGAAATTAGAGAGCGTTTTAACTACGAACTTGAAACGATAAATTCTATGGGGTATATAGAATACTATCTTATCGTTTGGGACTTTATAAACTATGCTAAAAGCGTAGGTATTTCAGTAGGTGCTGGTAGAGGAAGCGGTGTTTCTTCAATTATTGCATATTCAGTAGGTATTACTGACGTTGACCCGCTTAAATATGACCTAGTATTTGAACGTTTCCTAAATAAAGAACGTGTAAGTATGCCTGACTTTGATATTGACTTCCAAGACGATAGGCGCGGTGAAGTAGTAGAGTATGTTAGAAAAAAATACGGCGCGGATAGGGTTGCGCAAATTATTACCTTTGGTACGCTTGCAAGTAAACTTGCCATAAAAGACGTTGGCAGAGTTTATAGAGTGCCTTATTCTGAAACGGACAAGGTTACTAAACTTATGGATAGCACTTTGTCTATTGCGGAAAACTTTGGTTTTGCAAAGAACAAAGACGGACAAGACGTAAGTATTAAAGAACTAAAAGATATGTACGCTCAAGACGAAATGGTTAGAAAGGTTGTTGATATGGCTATGCGTATTGAAGATATGCCACGTCAAACGGGTATGCACGCCGCGGGCGTAGTAATATGTGCTAAACCTATTTCTGACAGCGTTCCTTTGCAACGTAGCGGTGAAGACGACGTAACCACGCAGTTCTATATGAAAGAAGTAGAGCAACTTGGTATGCTTAAAATGGACTTTTTGGGACTTCGCACGCTTACCGATATTTCAAAGGCTATGCAATATATCAAAGAAGATTTCGGTGTAGAACTAGATTTCCATAAACTTGGCTACGAAGACGAAGCCGTTTATAAAATGATAGGCGAAGGGGAAACGGACGCGGTATTCCAACTAGAAAGTCCGGGTATGAAAAGGTTTATGAAAGACCTTAAGCCTTCTACTTTTGAAGATATTATTGCGGGGATTTCAATGTATAGACCAGGTCCTATGGATTCTATTCCCACATACGTAAAATATAAACACAATCCAGAAACAATAAGATATAAACACTCGCTTTTAGAGCCTATTCTAAAGGCTACATACGGCGTTTTAATTTACCAAGAGCAGGTTATGCAGATTTGCCAAAAACTTGGCGGATTTTCGCTAGGTCAATCTGACATTGTTCGTCGCGCAATGGGTAAAAAGAACGTTGACGAAATGAATAGACAAAAGAAAATATTTATAGACGGCGGTATTAGTGAAAAAGGCGACACAATTCCAGGCGCGGTTAAAAATGGCGTTCCCGTAGAAGTTGCAACGGAAGTCTTTGACGAAATGGCTGGCTTTGCAAAATACGCGTTTAATAAATCACACGCTGCAGCATATGCAGTATTAGCATATCAAACGGCATACTTAAAACATTATTATCCCACACAATTCTTCGCGTCTATTCTAAATAACAGAATTGATAAAATTGATGAAATTTCTAAATATTTAAGTTACGTTAGAAGTAAAGGTATGCAAGTTTATCTTCCCGATATTAACAAGTCAGGTGCTTTCTTTAAGTGCGAAGAAAATGGTATAAGGGTAGGGCTTCATGGTCTTAAAAACGTAGGTCTTGGTGTTATAAATTTAATACTTGAAGAACGGAAAAATAACGGACAATTTAAGTCGTTTGAAGATTTTATTACAAGGACTATATCATTTGGAATTAACAAGAGATTAGTAGAAAGTTTAATTCTTTCAGGCTCTTTTGATTCTTTTGGTAAAAATCGTAAAACTCTTATGCAAGTTTATGCCGATTATATGGATAGAGTTGCCGAAGCAAATAAAAAGAAAAATGACGTTCAAATAAGTTTCTTTGGTACTGTATTTGAAGAAGACGAAGGCTTAAAAATAGAATACCCGAACGTTTCTGAGTTTAATTCTAAAGAAAAACTAATAAATGAAAAGACTGTGCTTGGAATTTATTTATCAGGACATCCGCTTTCGGATTATAAGGAACAACTTGATAAATTCTCTTTCACACTTGAATCACTTAACTATTACGAAGAAGACGAAGAAGGCAATAAAACTTATACCGAAGTTAGAGATAATATGCCAGTCGTTATGGGCGGAATAATTAGTGACTATAAAAGGCTTTCAACTAAAAACGGCTCAACTATGGTATTCTTGCAAGTGGAAGATATTTACGGCACTATAGAAGTTATTGTTTTCCCGAAAGTTTACGACAAAGTTAGAGAGTACCTAAACAAAGAAGAAATAGTAAGAATAAAAGGTAAACTACAGATAAAAGATAACGTTCCGCAAATTTTAGCCGAAGAAATTGATAAGTTAGAAATAAAAGAAACAAGCGCTGAGGAAAATGCAAAAGAATTCCTTTGTATTATTCTAGATAACAATGATGATATTACAAATAAAGTTTTAGACGTAATATCTTGCTATCCGGGCGACGTACCCGTTTATATAGTTAAAGGAACAAAGAAATACAATGCTAATTTTTCGGTAAGGCATTGTGATGGCTTGATTGCAGAACTTCGTGGCTTTGTTAGTGACGATTCTATTATATTTTTCAAGAAAAAGATGTAAATGTGCGTTAAATAAATAGATATTTTTCGCGATATATGTTAAAATATTTCATAAGCGTACTTATAGGAGAAAATTATGGAAAGAATAGCAGTACTTACTAGTGGTGGTGACGCTCCTGGTATGAACGCCGCAGTTCGCGCGGTTGTTAGGGTGGCTAAAAACTATGGTGTACACGTATATGGTGTTGAAAAGGGCTGGGACGGTCTTATCAAGGGCAACATTTTTGAACTTGGTACCCGTTCTGTTTCTGATATGATTCAACGTGGCGGTACTTTCTTAAAAACTGCAAGATGTCCTGAATTTATGACTTTAGAAGGTCAAAAAAAAGCGGCGGATACTCTTGAAGCATATGGCATTACAGGTGTTGTAGTTATAGGTGGCGACGGTACTTTCCGTGGTGCAAAAGATTTATCTGATAACTTTGGAGTAAAGTGTATGGGTATTCCTGGAACGATTGATAACGACCTTGCTTATACCGATTACACTATTGGCTTTGATACAGCCGTAAACACTGTGCTTTCGGCTATAAATAGTCTTCGTGATACTATGCAATCGCACGACAGGGTAAGCCTTGTTGAAGTTATGGGTAGACATTGTGGCGATATAGCGTTATATGCAAGTATTGCAGGTGGTGCGGAATACGTTTTAATTCCTGAAAAACCTTATGATTTAGAAGAAATTGCTAAATCTTTAATTAAAAGTAAACTTCGCGGTAAAACTTCAAATATGATTGTTCTTGCAGAAGGCGCAGGCAGTCGTGATGAAATTATCGCATACTTAAACGAAAAGGCAGGGGTTGATATAAAGAAAACCCACCTTGGTCACGTTCAACGTGGTGGTTCGCCCACTATGGCTGATAGAATACTTGCAACACGTTTTGCAATTAAGGCAGTTGAAGAATTGCTTAATGAAAATTCAGTTTCAAGTGCAATAGGTATTAAGCAAAATAAAATTCAAGCGTTCCCGTTTGCGGAAGCACTTGCTTGCAAAAAACAAGTTAACGAAGAACTTTATAATGCAATTAACATTTTAAGTAAATAAACTTTAAGGAGAAAATATATGAAAAATTTAACAGGCGCACTTATGTTTGCGCAATCAGGCGGTCCTACTTCAGTTATCAACGCATCTGCGGCAGGTGTATTTATTGAAGGCTTAAAATCAGATAAAATTACGGCTGTTTACGGCGCTGCTCACGGTATTAGAGGTATTCTTAATGAAGAATTCTACGATATTGGTCAAGAAGACGAAAAGGAACTTTTACTTCTCAAAAATACTCCGTCTTCAGTTTTAGGTTCAGTTAGATATAAACTTAAAGATGCATCAGTTGACGATACTGATTATAAGAGATTACTTGAAGTATTCAAAAAATACAACGTTAGATATTTCTTCTATAACGGCGGTAACGATAGTATGGATACTTGTAATAAGATTAGTAAATATATGGCTAAATCTGGTTACGATATGAACGTTATCGGCGTTCCCAAAACTATTGACAACGACCTTTATGGTACTGATCATTGCCCAGGTTTTGCAAGTGCTGCAAAATACATTGCCACTTCTGTTATGGAAATTAATCTTGACGCAAACGTTTACGATACGCCTACCGTATGTATCATTGAAGCAATGGGTAGAAATGCTGGTTGGCTTACTGCATCAGCAAAACTTGCTAACTACAAGGGCTTAGGCGTTGACCTTTTCTATTTACCTGAAGTTGCTTTTGATATTGATAAATTCGTTAGTGATGTTAAGAACGTTCTTGCTAAAAACAATAACAAGTGTATTGCTATCGTTTCTGAAGGTATTCAAGATAAAGACGGCAACCTTATCATTGAAAAATTAAACGAAGGCGGTGCTAAAGATAGTTTTGGTCACGCTCAACTTGGTGGTATTGCGGCATCACTTGCAGCAATCATCAAAAAAGAAACTGGCTTTAAGACTAGAGCAATTGAACTTTCATTAATGCAAAGATGTGCAGCACACGTTGCAAGTAAAACTGACATTGAAGAAACGTTTAACGCTGGTAGAAAGGCTGTTCAAATCGCAGTAGCAGGCGAAACCGATAAAATGGTTTGCTATGCAAGAAAAGAAGGGGATACTTATGAATGTGAATACACCGTAGTTCCGCTAGAACTTGCTGCTAACACCGAAAAGAAAGTTCCGCTTGAATGGATTACCGATAACGGCACTAACATTTCAGACGAATTCGTTAAATATGCATTACCGCTTATCCAAGGCGAAACGGACATGATAAAAGAAGATGGTCTTCCCAGATTCGCTCGTCTTAAAAAAGTTCTTGTTGAAAAGAAATAAATTAAAAATCCCCTTTATAAAAAGGGGATTTAATTTTATAAATTAAAAGCCCAAGTGAATACTTGGGCTTAATTTTTATTCGTATATTCTGTTGTATTCTAATTGCATAACGGCTTTAAAGTAGCAAATAAATGCGATAACATAGTAGTAAATTGCACCAGTTGTTTTAAGCCCTTCAAAGTTCATTCCAAATAAATTTTGAGCGCCTAAGCCGTTTCCGGTAAATACAAATGCTAGAAAGCCGTATATAATCATAAGGAAAAATCGCACGTTTCTTGCAATTTGTCTAGAGTTTTCTTTTTTAATACGTTTCCAATTAAGGAAATAGAATACTGTTTCAAAAATTAA
>JAZOST010000024.1:0-21734 GCA_045657285.1 Christensenellaceae bacterium | reverse complement strand
CTCCCCACGCTTTCGTACTTCAGTGTCAGTTACAGTCCAGTAAGTCGCCTTCGCCACTGGTGTTCCTCCTAATATCTACGCATTCCACCGCTACACTAGGAATTCCACTTACCCCTCCTGCACTCAAGCTAAACAGTCTTAATTGTAGCACCGGAGTTGAGCCCCGGGATTTCACAACTAACTTGAATAGCCACCTACGTACCCTTTACGCCCAGTCATTCCGGACAACGCTTGCTCCCTACGTATTACCGCGGCTGCTGGCACGTAGTTAGCCGGAGCTTGCTATTGGGGTACCGTCACTTTCTTCGTCCCCCATCACAGAACTTTACAATCCGAAGACCTTCATCATTCACGCGGTGTTGCTGGGTCAGGCTTGCGCCCATTGCCCAATATTCCCTACTGCTGCCTCCCGTAGGAGTCTGGACCGTATCTCAGTTCCAATGTGGCCGATCACCCTCTCAGGTCGGCTAACCATCGTCGACTTGGTAGTCCGTTACACTACCAACTATCTAATGGTACGTGAGCCCATCTATATCCGATAAAATCTTTTACCCCTGTGGGATGCCCCACTGTGGTCTTATGCGGTATTAGCACAAATTTCTTTGTGTTATTCCCCTGATATAGGCAGGTTGCTCGCGCGTTACTCACCCGTCCGCCGCTAAGTAAAAGAAGCAAGCTTCTTTTACCCCGCTCGACTTGCATGTATTAAGCACACCGCCAGCGTTCGTCCTGACCCAGAATCAAACTCTTAAGTTTAATGATTTAAAGCCGAGCCCGTAGGCCCAACTGCTCTAACGAATTTCGCTATAATTGCGTTTTGTCATTTAATGACTGTTTTATTAAAGTACATATATACTTCAAAGATTTTGACAGAAACTTTCAAAATAACTATTATTTTGTCTTATTTCCTTCTATTCAATTTTTAAACAACGTCCGTCAACAGCGGTTGACGTTTGCCATCACTTTCACGCGACAGCCTACTTATAATACCATAAGCATTTCTTTAAGTCAAGCAAAATTCAAGGTTTTTTTAAAGTTTTTTTAACTTTTTTTGAAGTTTTTTCTTTAACACTAAATCTTGTGTTTTGCAGTGGGTATATACACGATATTTTGTGAACCTTATACCCAAAATCATAAGATATTATCTAATGATTTTGCTTGTGGCAACCACTTAAATTCTTAAGGGTAATGAGATTATAAAGGAAAACAATAAACTTGTCAAGCATTTTTTAGCGTTTTTTTCAATTTTTTAAATAATCTTCAAATAAACAAAACCGCCGTAAATCTCGGCGGTTTTAGTTGCTATATATTATATAATGTATGTTTCTTTTTAAGTGGCGTTTCTAACCCAAGACGCTGGAGACACTGTAATTCTAGTACCGCCTTGCTTTGCATCGTATTTCATTGTTTTAGCGCTACCCGACTGCGTGTACTTTGGAAGCCAAGCATTATTTCTATATTCTAGTTCCGTTTTATAAACGGGCGATATAGTTGCCCCTATGGTATTTCCCACTAAAGAAGTGCTAAAAGTAAAAATTTCACAAAAGATAATATTTCCGTTTACATCCAAATGAAGATGCATCATAAAATCAAGCGCCCGCATTGCGGAAGTACTAAACAAATCTTTTAGGTTACCACCCGGAGTAGGCGCAACCGAAGAAACGGTGTCTTTGTCATCATTGATACGGTCTTCAATATACTCAGATAAAAACGAACTGGGGTTATTCATACCGTATTCACTTTGTGTAATGCGTTCTATTAGCGCAACGTGGTCTTGCCCCACCTTATCGTTTTGCGGAAGGTCATCAGCCCCTTCCCACACGAAAACGCCAACGTTCATGTTTAGTTTTGAACTATTTTGTATGGACGAAGGGTCGGGATAATTCCAAGTTGCATAAACCAAACTGGGAGAAAGGGCTACAAGTAAAAAGATTGCAAGTATTAAAATTGTATATAATCTTTTAACTTTCATTTTTTTCTCACAAATTAGATTTTGTCTTTTATGATTTCCTTTACGTATTTTAACTTTCTATTTGAAGTTATTTTACACTCCGACGGGTAATCTTTATGAGCCTTAACGCTAGAGACGTCTTTAACGCCGTATTTTGAAAGGGTGTATTCTTTAGGGTCAACGGCTAGATAGGTGTAAATTGATTTGCCTTTTATGGCTATTTTTACAAGTGGTTTTCTTCCACTCTTAAACGTAAGCCCTTTTTTACTTTCCCACTTAGAAACTTTTGGTTTCTCTTCAAGGATTTTCACTATATCTTTTATAATCTCTTTTTTCTCCGGCGAAAGCCTTCTTAACTTTTGTTTAAAGGATAAGGGCTTTTTCTTTTTTAGTTTATCAAACTCCGAAACGGTAGGAATATCTATCGTAATTCCTTCTGCCGGCATATTTAACGAAACGTTTTTGCCGTAAGTAGCAAGTATCTTTTTAACATTTTCTAGATTTTGTCTTGTTGAAATTTTACATTCTGCGCTTGCCTTAACACCCGCCACGTCGTCAAAATCATACAACTTGCTTTGATAATCGTTTGCATTAAGGTCAAGTTCGGCAAATAAATTTTTGCCCCTTAAAGAAAGTTTGGCAACAAATTCTTTGCTCTTTCTATACGTTTCGCCCGATTTTGAAACTTCTCTATTTATATCCTTAATTTGAGAAAGAACGTAAACTAGTTGTTTGTACCAGTCTTCAACTTGCTGTTCGGTTGGCAAGGGGATTTCTTCAAAATCAGTTTCTTCGCCATTAATTACTTCAGTCGCAATAGTTTGAGTAACGGCAATCAAAGTAGTGGGCGCAAGTGATAAACGCGCTTTCTTTTCTTTTTCTAGTTTCTTTTCTACAAGCGGGGTTGCAATTATTGCAAAAGCAACAAGTAAAAGACATAGATACCCTGCGGGAGATTGCAAGAATAAAACGATAGTGCCAACGTAAGCAATTCTTTCGCCTTGATAAATACCTATCATTTGGCTATAAAGAACAGGGAATTCGTCTGGAACGACGTTTGCGTCGCCTTGCAATAAGAAGTGCCTGCAATCTGGATGTTTTTCATTGGGCTCTTCTATACCAACTATACGGTGAATAATATACGTGTCGCCTTTTTTGTAAACGACTATATCGTATAGTTTAAGGTCTTCTTCGCTTGGTAAATGACGGGTTACAATCATGTCAAACGCTTGAATTTGGTCGTCAAGCGAATTTTTTTCAAGGTATTTATTGTTCTTGTTTTTTTCTGCCATTGACGAAGTTCTAACTACCTTTAGCGAAGGAATACCGTTTGCAGCCTTACCTTCGGTGAAATTAAGATAAAGAGAAAAAGCAAAAGCAACGGCTAAAACAATGGCCAAAACCGAAGTAATAGTCTTTGACAAAATTAAGCCAAAACGACTAGCGTTTGCTTTATTTTCTTCTTCTTTTTTAATTTCTTCGTCTTCAAGCCCGTTTCTAATCATTTTCAACTTCATTTTTACTATCAACGCAATAACAAAAGTGAATAAAATAGTAAAAGTTAGAAAAACGATTAAACAAACTAGAAAGACGTAGCCTTCATACGTCATAAGTGCTTCCCTAAAAATGACATTAACCCACGTTGCAACATGGGTTAATGTAAATTATTTTTTATTAGTAATTAGTTGCTACCAGGTGTTTGCCCATCAGACACGATAATGCTAACGTCATAACCAGAAAGTGCAGCTTCATAAGCATGATATAAGGTTTCAGTATCTAAAGTGAAAGCAGTTAATGAAAGGTGAGATGCAAATTCAGCAGCGCTAATCGTGCAAGAGAAAGTGCCGTCACCATTTGGCGTCCAAACAACGTTGTGTTTTTCTTCGGGGTGATTTATTGACATAATAACTTCTTCCACTTCGCCATCGTTAAACTTTCTTTCAGGGTCTGAAAGAGCAAGTTGCCAAGTGGTGTCAATACCATTTGTTTTAACTTCTTCCGTTGCGTAAACGTTAGGAGTAAAGGTTATAATGATTTCGCCTTCAACAACTAAACCGGTATCGTGCGAAGTGCCATCAAGTGGGTCAACCTTCATAAGAAGAGTGTCGGTATCAAGTTCATAAGCGCCATAAGAACTGCTGTAAACGATACCGGTAAGGTTCATAGCCTTGTCTTTCTTTTGGTCAGCAACGTCAGTGTTGTTAAGATATGTCCAAGATGCATATACACCACCGATAGTAACCATGAGCATGATTGCAATTAAAGTAGCAAGTTTTTTCATAATTTTCTCCTATTATTTTGCCTATTAACTTGTTTGCATAAAAGTTTTACAAACAATTTAGAAATAAATGTGAGTATATAATATCATTACTTTTTTCAAAAATCAAGCATTTTTTTATTTTTTTTATTTTTTTCTTAACACAATATATACGCGTTACGCGTGCGCGCGTGAAAGAAAAAGCCCGAACAAATTCGGGCTTTTATTCTTTTATTATTTAATTTTACGTTAATTATTTCATTTCAAGGAAGATTTTATAACCGATAACCCTTGATAATGCTCTTGCCGTAGTGTTTGACGACGGTAGCATTAAATTGTAAAGCGCTTGCTTATAATTCATGATTTCTCCACCTGTGTATTTAGGACCAGAGCCATCTTCATAGTCAGCCGCTTTGATAAGAGTAAATTCTTCACTTAAATCGCTAACGTAGTCAAGCATAATAGTAGCAGTCATTACCTTCGTACCAGTTTGCGCCCGTACCGCCACAAGCAAAAAGACTGCACGTGGAAACAAGCATTGCCACACAAAGTACTAGTGAACTAAATTTTTTTGTTAAAGATTTGAACATATTTTATCTCTTTAATAAAATACTAATTTAGTACATTAATTTTACACGCGCACAAAATAATTGTCAATACCTTTTATAAAACACCCAAAATTTTACTACAAACAAGCAAAAAGAGCGAAAATTTTTCGCTCTTTTATTTCGCTTTTTTTATTAAAATATTGCTTTTTCAATAACGCCACCACCTAAGCATTTATCGCCGTCGTAAAATACCGCGAATTGACCTTCGGTAATCGCACGTTGTTTTTCAAAAAACTCTACTTCAATATGGTCGTTTTTAATATGAACCGAACATTTTTGCTCGGGTTGACGATACCTAAATTTAGCCGTGCACTCAAAGTCTTTTTCTTTCGGTGCGCTTGGTATCCAGTTACACTCTTTCATTATTAAACCTTTGCTGTAAAGTCTATCTTCCGCGCCGTGCGCAACGTATAAAATATTGTTTTTAAGGTCTTTTTCAATAACGAACCATCTACTTCCGTCGTCACCCGCTTGTCCGCCTATTCCAAGCCCCCTGCGTTGACCGATTGTGTAATACATAAGCCCTATATGTTCGCCTAAAACCTTTCCGTCATAGGTCATTATTTTACCCTTTTTGTTGGGTATGTAATTTTGCAAGAAGTTCCTAAAATTACGCTCGCCTATAAAACAAATTCCAGTAGAATCCTTTTTAGTTGCGGTTGCCAAGCCGTATTTTTCGGCAATTTTTCTAACTTCGCCTTTTTCAAGTTTACCAAGCGGAAACAAAACTTTATTAAGTTGTTCTTGCGAAAGTTGGTTTAGGAAATAAGTTTGGTCTTTGTTTTGGTCTTTTGCCTTTAATAAATAATGAGTGTCGCCGTCGTGTAAAATATCGCAATAATGCCCTGTAGCAATATAGTCCGCACCAAGTTCAAAAGCCTTTTCCTTAAATTCCTTAAACTTAATTTCCCTATTACATAAAACGTCGGGGTTCGGGGTTCTTCCCGCCGAATATTCTTCAATAAAGTAAGAAAACACCCTATCTAAATACTCTTTAGCAAAGTTCACCGAATAGTAAGGTATGCCGATTGTAGCGCAAACCCTACGAACGTCAGAAAAGTCTTCTTCGCCCGTGCATACACCACATTCGTCTTTTTCTTCCCAGTTGTTCATAAAAAGACCTATTACGTTATAACCTTGTTCTTTAAGTAGTAATGCGGCAACAGAACTATCTACGCCACCGCTCATACCCACTACTACGGTTTTCTTGTTTTCCATAACTAAATAATGACATAATCCGCCCGAATTGTCAATAAAATATTGTGGCACTAAAGAAAATACTTGATTTTACACACCTTTTACTTTATAATATACTAGATATGTAGTGGATTTCAATATATTACGCCACTGCACGGAGGATTTTATGCCCGCAGACGCGGTCCCGTTACTGATAGCAATTATTGCATTGGTGTTGCTTTCTGGTTTCTTCTCTTCAACTGAAACCGCTTACTCTTGCGCTAGTCGCATTAAATTACGCTCTCTTGCCACTAACGGCAACAAGCGTGCAGAAAAAACGCTTAACCTTGCCGAAGAAAAGTTTGATACACTTATAAGCACGATTCTTGTCGGCAACAACATAGTAAACATTACGGCTTCTACACTAGCAACCCTAATGTTTGCCAAAATTATGGTTTCATCTTCGGTAGATTCTTCTCTTGTTTCTACTATCGTAATGACGGTTGCGGTTTTACTTTTTGGCGAAATTACGCCAAAGTTTATAGCAAAATCCACTCCCGAAAAATATGCAATGGCTATTTACCCCATAATAACTTTCTTCTATTACTTACTTTACCCTATCAATATGTTCTTTAGCGGTTGGAAATGGCTTATTACTAAAATTTTCCGCGTTAAATCTACTGACATTATAACCGAAGAAGAAATTATGACCGTTGTTGAAGAAGCGGAAGAAGACGGCACTCTTAAAGAAGACGAAACAAAACTTATCCGTTCCGTTATTGAATTTGACGACCTTGAAGTTTGCGATATTTTCGTTCCAAGGGTAAACATTGTTGCCGTTGAAATTGGCACTTCAATGGAAGATATTAAAAAAGTGTTCTCAAACGAAGGCTATTCGCGTATTCCCGTGTATAAAGATAGTATTGATACTATTATCGGCTGGATACACGAAAAAGACTTCTTTAAGGCGTATCTCGCTGGTAAAAAAGGTATTGACGGCATTATGAAAAACGCTTTCTATACCACCGAACACACTAAAATTTCTTCGCTACTTCGCCAACTTCAAAAGAAGAAAATACATATGGCTATCGTTTTAGACGAATACGGCGGAACTTTAGGGCTCGTTACTTTTGAAGATATCTTAGAAGAACTTGTCGGCGAAATTTACGACGAACACGACGAAGAAGTTCACTTCTTTAGGCAAATAAACGAAGACGAATATATCGTGGACGGAAACGCTAACCTTGACGACTTCTTTGAATTCTTCAATATGAAGGACGAAGACGAACAGTTTGAATCTAATACGCTTAGCGGTTGGGTTATTGAACAAGTTGAAGAAATTCCTAGCGTCGGCACAAAACTTACTTATAAAAATATGCAAATTGAAATTATGAAAGCGACCATTAGACGCGTGCTTTCAATTAAAGTTCACATAGACACTCAAGAAAAAACTGAAGAAGAATAATTTTAATGGCACTATGGTTTTCCGTAGTGCCACTATCATACCCGTAGTTTAACTGGATAAAATCTAAGATTCCGATTCTTACGATATGGGTTCAAGTCCCGTCGGGTATTCCAAAAAAAGAGCAAGTTGAATCTTGCTCTTTTTGATTTTCTTTTGGGTATATAATGTAATTTTTTTGTCAATAATTGCGGTATGAGAAAAATTCCTTTAATTTTTGATATATCAGTAATAACTTTTACCGCTTTTTTATTTTTTAACGCCACGCTTAAATTTTTTATGCCTAAAAACGTAGCGCTATCACTTGCCGTGATGTTAAGCATAATTTTAGCAATTTTTTCGCTAAAGTTTTTGCTTAATAAAGGTAAGCGCTTGTCCGCCAATAAAAATGAGAAAAAAGAGTTAAAAGAAATATCTTTTCAACTTGATTTTATGTCTAGCCCCGACGTTAAAAATCTTTTTGCGCTTGCCTATAAGGACAAGGGTTATACGGTTATTAAACAGCGCACGCACTTAGTTATTCGCGAAGAAAATACTGCCGTTTTTATTAAGTTCGGCTTTGAAAAGGTTAAAAAAGTGGACGTTGTAAAGGCGTATAACGTAAGCGGATACGAAAAGGTAATTATTATTTCTAGTGAATACGACATAGACCTTCTTAACTTTGCCGATAGGTTTAACGGCAAGGTTATTCTTAAAGACGTTTCTTACGCGTATAAACTGCTAAAAGAAACTAATAACCTACCTGAAATTACCTTTCCCTATCACGAAAGAAAAACTAGGCTTAAACAAACCATAAGTTTTTTTGCAAATAAAAAACACGCCAAAAGGTTTTTCCTATTCGGCGTGGGTTTTCTATTCTTTTCTTCTATTGCAACCATTAAAGCGTATTATATAACGCTTGCGGGGGTTTGTCTTTTATACGCGCTCTATCTTAAACTTTTTGGCAAAGCGGAAAAGGAAAGTGCAGTTTAGAACTCAATATGTTCTACTTTATTATTGCTACTTCTTCTATAGAAAACAAGTTTTCTACCCGTAGCACAAACAAATTCTGCTGAAAGTTTTTCGGCAATTTCAAAACCTGCTTCTTTGGGTTCATAGCCCGAATTTTCTAATACGGTTACTTTTATAAGTTCCCTTTTTTCAATAGTTTTATCTAAACTTTCTATTAAAGCGTCGTTTACGCCAAGTTTACCAACTTGAGTAACCGGCTCTATTTTTTGCGCTAAAGAACGCAAATTACTTCTTTGTTTACTTGTAAGCATTTTCTTTCTCCTAATCTAACAACTCAAATTCTTCTCCGCCGATAATAATGGTGGACTTGCTATCCGCACCCATACTACGAAGTTCCTTAAATACGCCCCTATCCCTTAAAACTTTGTGCATATACGCTAGAGAGTGCATATCCGTCATTGTAACGTTTCTCTTAAGAACATCAACAAGCGTACCAACAATAACGAAGGTTTCGCCTTCACGTAAGATTTCGTAAGATAATCTTTCGGGTTTAGTATAGTTATATTCTTCAAATTCAAGGCGTTTAAGCGCGGGTAATTTTTGAAGCGCTTCGTAAACTTCTTTAATGAGTTTATCAACGCCTTCGCCAGTGATTGCCGAAATTATATGAACCTTCTTTCTGCCGATTTTTTCCTTAAAGGCTTTAAGGTTTTCTTCCGCGCCGTAATAGTCCATTTTGTTTGCAACTATTATTTGCTTTAGCGACGCTAACTTTTTGCTATACGCTTTAAGTTCGGCGTTTATTTTAAGATAATCTTCGTAAGGGTCTCTACCTTCTTCACCGGACATATCAACTACGTGAACTAGCATTCTAGTTCTTTCAATGTGCCTTAAAAATTCAATACCTAGCCCCGCGCCGTCGCTTGCGCCTTCAATAAGCCCCGGAATATCCGCAATCATAAAACTATTGTCGTAATATTGACATACGCCAAGGTTGGGCGAAAGGGTAGTAAAGTGATAGTTTGCAATTTTAGGTCTAGCCTTTGTCATTTTTGATAAAAGCGTGCTTTTACCAACGTTAGGAAAACCTACAAGACCTACGTCCGCTATCGTTTTAAGTTCTAGAACGACTTTTCTAATTTGAGTTTTTTCGCCTGATTGTGAAAAGTTTGGCGCGTGGCGTCTAGAGTTGGCGAATTTTGCGTTACCTTTACCGCCATCACCACCGACTAAAACGACCTTCTTGTCCCCTTCAGAAAACATATCGGCTATAATGTTTCCCGTTTCTTTATCTTTGATAACCGTGCCGAGCGGAACTTTTATAATTAAGTCTTTACCCGCTCTACCAAAGCAGTTATTCGGTTCGCCGTTTTGCCCGTTTTCAGCAACAAATTTGGTTTTATAATAATAGTCCGCAAGCGTTTGTAAGTGTTTGTCCGCAACGAAGATTATATCTCCGCCCTTTCCGCCGTCACCGCCGTCTGGCCCACCGCCTACTTTTCCCTTAAAGTGCATAAAGGATGTAATGCCGTTACCACCGTCGCCTGCTTTTATTTGTATTATCGCTTTATCAATAAACATATTTCACCTTTTAATCTTTTTCTCACACTCGTCGTTTATAGGGCAGTTTTCGCAATCAGGACTTCCCGCCTTGCAATAACTTCTACCTAAATATATTAGATAGTGGTGCGCCCTTGACCAGTCGCTCTCATCTAAAATCTTCATTAAGCCTTTTTCAGTTTTTAACGGATTTTCGGGTTTAACGAAACCTATTCTACCAGAAACCCTAAAAACGTGCGTATCAACCGCAATAGCGTTTCCGCCAAAAGCAACGCTATACACCACGTTTGCCGTTTTTCTGCCCACACCAGACAAAGTTTGAAGTTCGCTTTGAGTTTTTGGAACTTCGCCATTATATTTGCTGACAATGTCTTTAGACGCGCTTAATATATGCTTTGCTTTTTCCCTATAAAGCCCACAAGAAAATATATACCCTTCAAGTTCTTCTTGAGAAAGCGTAAGCATTTTTTCAGGCGTGTTGTGCTTTATAAAAAGTTCCGCCGTTATTTTATTTACACGCTCGTCAGTACATTGCGCAGAAAGTATTACCGCAACCAAAAGTTCATACGGGGTAGTAAAATTTAGCGCGGGCTTGTCCGCAAACTGACAGGATAATTTATCAATTATCCGTTTTGCTTTAATTTTATCCATACTTTTAATAATTCTAACACAAAAATGTGTTTTTTTACAAGTAATTTGATTAAATACTTCTAACTTGCTTTCGGTTTCCAACAAGTTTAACGTGGAAAAACCCCGCAAAACTTTTGTAATCACAAAACCTCACCGCACGTTTTACCGCCAAAAAATTTTCTTTTGCCACCTTTACCGATAATCCACACCCCACGCCCGCTTCTTTTGGCGTGTTTATTATTTCGCTTTCTAACCCGTTTTTCTTCAAAAATTCATAAAACTTTACAGTGTGCGCTCTTGAACGAAACGCTACCACAACGTATTCCATTTATAATGCCTCCTCCTTTGCATAAAAGGAACTTTTTCCTTATACAATATATTATTAAAATTATAAGGTAAAAGTTACAAGGAGAATTATGATTTATTTTGACAACGCGGCAACGGGCGGTTTTAAGCCACACGCGGTTAGCGACGCGGTTATTAGCACTACAAGATACCTTCTGGCAAACCCCGGCAGGAGTGGTCATAGGCTATCCATAATGGGCGCGGAAATAGTATCTTCCGCGCGTTCTTTGGCTGGCGAATTTTTTGGAGCAAGTTCGGATAGAGTAATATTTACAAAAAACTGCACCGAAGCACTAAACGTAGCAATATTTGGCACTCTAAAAAAAGGCGGTCACGTTATAACGACTATTTTTGAACATAATTCAGTACTTCGTCCGCTTTTCACTCTAGAAAAAAACGGGCTTATTAGTCTTGACGTAGTTTCCCCCGAAAGCGATAAAAATATTTGCGATAGCATTGAAGAAAAAATCACACCCGAAACTTATATGATAATTACTACAGCGGTTTCAAACGTTACGGGCGAAGTTCTTCCAGTGGCGGATATAGGCGCGCTCGCCAAAAAGCACTCCCTTTTATACGTCGTTGACGGGGCGCAAGGCGGTGGACACGTTAGACTTGACCTAGAACGTAACAACATAAATATTTTAGCGCTGGCGGGGCATAAAGGACTGTACGGCATTATGGGTTCGGGGCTTTTAATCTTTGATGAAAACACCGAGATTGAGCCCCTAATATACGGCGGAACTGGTACTGAAACGTTTAACCTTTCTTCCGCCTTACCTTACCCCGAAAGCCTTGAAGCAGGCACGCTAAATCTCCCCGCGATTGCCTCGCTTAAAGAAAGCCTTAACTACGTTAAGACTAATTTTACCACTTTTAGCGAATACCTAACCCTATCTAGCGCAAAACTTCTTGAACGCTTGAAAAGTATTGACGGCATAACCACGTATTCCATACCTAATCCCGCGGGTATAGTTTCTTTTTCTGCGAAAGATTACGAAAGTAATGACATTGCGGATATTCTAAACGAAGAATACGATATTGCCGTACGCGGTGGTTTTCACTGCGCACCGCTTATGCATAAATTTTTAGGCACTGAAAAATGCGGGCTTGTAAGATGTAGTTTAGCGGTGCAAAATAGCGACCGAGAAATCAGATATTTTTGCGAAAGCGTTAAAAAAATTCTTTCGCGCTAGATTTTTTTAAGTTCTTCTAAAACCTTATGTAAAAGTTTTTTCTTTTTTTCGTCAAGCATAGGTGACAAAAATGAAGCAAAGTTTTCTAAATCGGCATTGGTTAGCGTGCCGTTTCTTTTGCCCTTTTCCGCTTCAGCATAAATTGCTTTAAGCAGGTCGTTTTGACTTTTTCCGTCAAACTTGTTCGCAAGTGAAGTTACCATATCAATTAAACTCTTTGGTGGGGTTTGATTTTTAGAAAATTCGTTAAAATCTTGCATAATATCTCCTTTTTGCCTTTTGAATTTATCATTCAATATTACATTATGAAAATCATATACTATATTGTTAGTAGGTGAAAAATGGAAATATTACAATTTTTATTATCTGAATTCTTAAAAAACGGGCAAAATGAAAGTCTAAAACCTTTATTTGAACTACTTAAAGACAATTCTTTTGATATAAAAAAGGTCATAAAAAATCTTTCGCCCGAAATAATCGCTCCGTTTATTCAAAACTTTACGGGGCAAAATAAAAGCCGAGCAAATGCTCGGCAATTTAACGCTATTTCGCCTATCGCAAATATTGCGGATAGGGATATAGTTTATTCACTAAACAAATATTTTGGTGATTAACACGCAGAAGTTATCTCTATTGCTCTTGCTAGAGCGAGCGCATTGTTTTGTACGCAGTTTTCGTGAAGAGATGGCGTTAAACCAACCTTGTGAATACAAGTATGATTATCCGGTTGGTAAAGAGTTGCGGTAGTAAGTTTTAGCGCGCCACCATTTTTGAGTTGGTAGATGGTTTGCATAATACCTTTGCCATACGTTGAATAGTTCCCCCTAGACGAATTATATGCTATTACCATATCGTTTCTAGTGAAAATTCCGCCCCTTTCGCCATCGTATAACATTGCTCCTAAAAGCGCTTCAGATGCTGATGCTGTATTTTCGTTTGCTAGTACTACTATTTTAGTTATGCTAGTGTTAAAATTGTTTCTTGACGTAACAAAGTCCGTCGTTCTATCATTTTCACGCGCATAGGCAACCCTACTTATAGCGTTTCCATTGTTGTAAATGAGATATGACGCTACGTTAAGAAGTATGTTCATACTGCCACCGCCGTTATCACAAAGGTCTAAAATAAGTTTAGTTCTTCCCCTTTCTTTCATATATTCCATAGCGGTCGCAAACTGAACGTCCGCAGTGCCTTCAAATTGTGAAAATTTTATATATGCGGTTTTTGCATCTAACGTTTCTATTTTGCCATCTGTATTTTCGGTTTTTTGGAGCGTTAGACTGCCTTCCGTGGACTTAAAATACATTTCCGTTTCGCTATCGTAATATTTTACGTATGCAACGGTGTATTGTTTTTTAGTAACCGTCTTTTCAATTACGTCTTCGCCTCGCTTAATTTTTAAGTTTATTTCTTTATTAAACTCGCAGTCGGATAAAAAGTTACGTAATTGTACGTTATTAGTAAAGTTAGTATAGAGCGCATCCGTTGAAACTTTTGCCGATATAATTACGTCGCCGGCACGAAGGTCGGCTTCTTCCGCAGGCGAATTCCAAATAACTTTATTAACCCTGCCAAGCGACGTGTTGTCGTCTTCGGTTGTTAGGAAGGATACGCCTATGCCGTTATAAGTACCGCCCGTTTCACTTTTTAACGCTTGATATTCTTGCGCGGTGTAATATTTCGCATAAGGGTCTTCGGCTAAAATAGTTTGAACAAGTTTTTGTGCAATTTCATCCGAAGTTAATTCTTCTTCACCTTCTTCGTTTTTAGATTTTGCTTCAATTATATCTAAAAGTTCGTTTATAAGCCTATTAGTATCGCTTGTTTTATAATAATCGCCAAAGAAAAAACCGCCCAAAAATGATGCAAGTAGCGTTAAAATTAGCGCTAAACAAAAGAATAGTTTTTTATTTCTACCCTTTGGATTTGGCTCTATTTTTTCTTGAATAAAATTGTCTTCTCTATTTTCCATTTCTTACCTTAAAAGATTTTTTAGTAGTATTATCAAACGGAAGATTACCGCGTCTGAAAATTTTCTAATATCTAGCCCCGTTTCTTTTTCAATTTTGTCTAAACGATAGTTAAGCGTATTCCTATGAAGGAACATTTTTCTTGAAGTTTCGCTTACATTAAGACTATTTTCTAAAAATTCTTCCGCCGTAGAAGTCATTTCTTCGTCGCTAAAAATTTGGCTTTCAGAATAGTCTGTTAAAAGTTTATAGAATTCAGAAAGTTTATAATCGGGAAGTTCTTCTAAAACGTGATATAACATAAAATCTTTATACGTATGTACACCACTTGTATATTTCATAGACAAACTCATACGCTTGGTTTCAAGTGATTGAGCAAGCGATTTAGACGCGTGCGCTACGCTTTGCACACAGCCACCAACGTATGCTTGAACTTTTATGCCCGTTTCTTCATAAACGGATTGAATTAAAAATTCAGCAAATTCACTTGCCGAGCCGTATTCGCCATCCTGTCTATCCGCATACTTTATAACAACACATTGCGCGTCGTCTAAACAAACGCTAAAAGCAACGTCTTTGCCAGAATAGTTTTCGGCTATTTCTAAGACTTCTTTTGATTTGTTTTTTGAAGAAAGTAGTATAGAATATATGCCTTTATCATCAATATCGTATTTTTTTAAGTATTTTCTAGTTCTAACTACGTCAAGTTCACCCAAAACCAATGCCTTAAAAAATTCTTCTTTTGAAAGCACGGCGCTTCTTGACGAATAGCCTTCAAATAATTCCCTTAATAAGAAAGCATAATTTTGTTTTTCACTGCCTTCACCTTTTATTACGCCTAAATACGCTACGTTGTTAAAACTGAACGCAAAAAAAGTATTGCCTGAGCAAAAAGGATTTTTAGCGCTTTGAATATATTCTTTAATAAAGTTTTTATCTTCAGCGTCGCCGTAAATAAACTTTCCGTTTTCAGTAAAAATTGAGAACTTTATATTTACGTTCGCTTCTATTTGCCCGATATACGATTTTATATCTGCAATCATACGTTACCTTCCTACATTTATATGGCAATTTGCCTAAATATTATTGTAACACAATTTTAATCTATTATCAATATTTTGTCAAATTAAAATACTTTTAGTATTTTTTATATAAAAAAACCGCCTTACCTTTTGGTAGGGCGGTTTGATTTTAGTAAGAATTATTCTTCTTTTGCTTCTTCAGCAGGTGCTTCTTCTTTTGCTTCTTCAGCAGATGCTTCTTCTTTTGCCGCTTTTTTAGCCATTTTCTTTTCCATCTTGATTCTTTGTTTTTCAAGTTCAAGAGCGGCTTTTGCTTCTTCTGCAGCAAGTTTTTCAGCAAGAGCGGCTGCTTTAGCAGCTTCTTCTTCTTCGCGTTTTAATTGAAGTGCTTCAATTTCTTCTTTTTGTTCTTTAGAAGGTGCGATAATGGTGATTTCAGTTTCCTTATCAAAGATGTGGCAGTGGTCCATATCAAATGCAACTTCAAGCATAGTGTGGGGTTTAGCAGTTGAACGATTGTCAACTTTAGCAATCATATTGCTTGCGTCTTCGTCTAAGGTCTTATCGTCTGAATCTTTAATTTGGCTTTGAGTTTTAGCGTAAATTAAGGTTTCAGGTCCTAATTCTTCAACTACGTCAACGTAAACTTTAACTTTAACTGCCTTGTCTTTTGCAAGCCATTCTTCATCGTCGTGAATATCTTCAGGTCTGATACCGAAGGTTACTAATCTATCAGTATTTAAGTATTTTTCAAGATTTACGATATTTTCAACTTTTTCTTTGGGAAGAAGTAGTTTGTCATTGCCAAATTCAACGTACACCTTGCTCTTGGTGCCGGTGAGTTTTGCTTCATAGAAGTTCATTTGGGGAGTTCCGATGAAGCCTGCAACGAATTGGTTTAGCGGATAATCGTAAAGGTTCATAGGAGTATCTACTTGTTGCATAAAGCCGTCTTTCATAACAACGATACGAGTACCCATGGTCATTGCTTCAATTTGGTCGTGCGTAACGTAAATAAACGTGGTTGCAAGACGGTTGTGAAGTTTAGTAATTTCAGTTCTCATTGCAGAACGGAGTTTTGCGTCTAAGTTTGAAAGCGGTTCGTCAAGTAAGAATACTTTAGGTTCACGAACGATTGCACGGCCGAGCGCAACACGTTGACGTTGACCACCAGAAAGCGCTTTCGGTTTTCTTTGTAAGTACATTTCAAGACCTAAAATTCTTGCTGCTTCTTTAACACGTTGGTCAATTTCAGCCTTGGGCATTTTACGAAGTTTTAACCCGAACGCCATGTTATCATACACGGTCATGTGGGGATATAATGCGTAGTTTTGGAAAACCATTGCAATATCTCTATCTTTAGGTGCAACGTTGTTCATTAAAACACCGTCAATATAAAGTTCGCCGGCAGAAATTTCTTCAAGACCTGCAATCATACGAAGGGTGGTTGATTTACCACAACCAGAAGGGCCTACGAATACGATAAATTCTTTGTCTTCAATATCAAGACAGAAGTTAGTTACCGCAGTTACGCCTGACGGATATACTTTGTGAATGTTTTTAAGATTTAAACTTGACATAATTGTCCTCCAAAGGTATTTTATCTTTTTACACTATAAATTTTACAATGGTTAGGAACATTTTTCAACTAACTTTTGCATAAATTAAATACTTTGTTTTGTCTATTGTGCACAAATTTTAGTCTAGTTCATCTAGTGTTAATTCGTGCGCGGGGGCAAATTCTTTTAAGTAGTAATTCACCGCTTTATTATTGCTGTTTTTTAATTCTTGCTCTATTGAAGTTTTTGCTTTCTTAAATTCTTTATTGCCGAATTTAAGTTCTTCTAAACATTTAATATACGCGGAAAGCCTATCCGCAAGTTTTACGATTTTATACTCTTCCGTGTCGGTATTTGGCAAAATGTATTGTTCGTATTCTTCTTTCAATTCTTCAGGAAGCATTGAAAGTATCCTTTTTGACGCGTTTTTTTCTAAATCTTTATACGCGTTTTTAATTTCGGGGTTAAAGTATTTTATAGGCGTAGGAAGGTCGCCCGTGATTACTTCGCTAACTTCGTGATATTGAGCAAGAAGTACGACTTTATTTACGTCAACGCTTCCGCCAAATTTTTTATTCGTTATAAGCGCCAAAGCGTGTGCAAGTACCGCTACTTGTTGGCTGTGCTCCATAATGTTTTCTTCGCGTACCGAACGCATAAGCGCCCAGCGTTTTATCTCTTTCATTCTTGAAAGATATGCAAAAAACTTGTACATAATTTTATTTTCTCCTTAGGGGTTTTTATTTTAGCACATAATTTTGCTTGACGCAAGCGCTATTTTAGTGTTATTATAAATTTACTAAAAAATTAAATCCGCTATGGGTGCCGTTTGGCTGAGATTATACCATTGAATCCGCAAGGTAATGCTTGAAGGAAATGCAACTATTCTTAAAAACTACGCTCCCATTTGGGAGCGTTTTTGCTTGATATAGCGGTAAAGGAGTATTTTATGATTCACAATTTACTTTCCGCATATCTTGCGGACACTCTTGAACCTGTCGTTAAATGGGGCGGGGTAGGTCTTTTGATTGCCCTTGCCGTTTTCGTTTCCGTTTATCTAATAACGAAACAAAAACATAAACGACTATTTGTTGGCGTTCTAAAAGGCGTTTTCTTCTTTCTCTTTGCGTTAGGAATTTTCTTGTTAATACTTGAAATTGCAAAAAAATTTAACACCGCTTATTTAGAAGATAACTGGGTTAGTTTAGACGTTATTTACTACGTCTTATTGCCACTTTTAGTAACGCTTGTCGTAGCGTTTGTGGGCGCTTTCGTCTACTTTTTGGTGCAAAAGAAAAACGCCGAATTATCAAAGAAAATTCTTAAGATATTCGGGGTGATATTCGCCGTGTGCGTGGTTATAACGCTTATTTTAGTAGGTGTTCATTTTGCCACGAATATTGACGGCGACGGCTACTATACAGGCGAAGACGCCAAACTTAATTCGGCTATGCTTTATATTAGCGCAATAGTTATTATTGCTCTTACGCTTTTAGTCGCTTTCGTTTTAGGAAGAAAAGATAAATCCCCCTTTAATAGCAAAACTATTGCTTTTGCGGGAATTACAATTGCACTTTCATTTACCCTATCTTACATTAAACTTTGGGATATGCCTACGGGCGGTTCGGTAACTTTAGTTTCCTTTTTACCTATAATGCTTTTCGCTTTCGTTTACGGAACGAAAAAAGGTTTGCTTGTTGGCTTTTTGTACGGACTTCTTCAAGCAGTTCAAGACCCGTGGCTTATTCACCCCGCACAATTCTTAATTGATTATCCGCTTGCTTTTTCTTGCGTATGCTTTGCGGGTGTGTTTACCGACCTTAACTTATTTAATAGGTCCGAGCCTTTAAAGTTTGCGCTTTCAGCACTACTTGCCGGCACGTTTAGATACGTTTGCCACGTTTTATCTGGCGTATTTGCTTTCGGCGCGTATGCAATTGATGCGGGCGCAACTAACCTATTTACCTTTAGCGTTGTTTATAACTCTTACGTGTTTGTTGACGTCGCTCTTGTAATTATTGCGGGTGCTATACTTCTTTCTTCAAAAGCGTTTAGCCGTGAACTATCTAAACTAAAAAAATAAATTAAAAGTAAAAGGCTTGCTAGTTAGCAAGCCTTTTTTATTTTGCGGTAAACTTGCGAGTAAAGCAATAAACCTACTATTATTGAGTTGCTAGTCCGCGTTTTGTTTTTAAAATTCAATAACGGGTAAGCGTGAGTCTAAAAGTTTACTTTTAAGCAAGCGCGCCCCCGTTTCACGAGCAAGTTGCAAAATGCAATTTTGCGAAAAACGAAGTTTTGTTGCGCCAGCGATAAACTTGCGAGTAAAGCAACGACTATGTTTTATTGAGTGGTCAGCCTAAAAAGTTCTTTTAAAATTCAAAAAGCAATAAACTCGGTTTACTGCTTCCTGCACGACTTTTGACAACGCCTTCCGTGACGGACTAGTGCTCCGTAGCAAAGCGTAGGAGAAGGAAGCCCCAGTATTGAGTTGCTAGCCCGCGTTTTGCCTTTAAAATTCAAAAAGCAACGACAAGGTCATTGCTTCCTGAATAATATATGATAAGGGGGAAAATGATGAGCGTGTAATAAACGTGTAAGTAATACTTACTACAATAATATACAACTTTCGTCATTTTTTGTAAAGCAAAATCGCTAGGTTTTTTCAAAATATTTTTAATTTTTTTGTTTAACTAAAAAATATGCTTTTAAAACAAAAAGAACCGAAAATTTTTCGGTTCTTTTATTTTTTATTCACCCTTAAACGGTAATAAGTCTGCAATTCTTGCACGCTTAATTGCTACTGCCAAAACTCTTTGGTGTTTAGCACAGGTGCCCGTCATACGACGGGGAAGAATTTTTCCGCCTTCAGTGATATATTTCTTTAAGGTGTTGATATCCTTATAGTCAATATCTTCTGCTTTTGCTTGGCAGAAAGCGCATACTTTTTTGCGCGGAATTCTTTTAACGAATTTTTTGCCTTCTTTTGCAGGAGCAGCAGTTTGTGCTTCAGCAACTTCTGGGGCAACAGTCATATTTTCTTCCATAATTATCTCCTTAAAAATTTACGCTATTTAGCGTTCTAAAACGGAAGTTGATTGTCGTCAATCGCTTCCAATTGTGGACGTTCTCTACGTACTGAAATGGTTTCGCCATCATCATCTGATTGCGCATTTCTAGGGGTTAAAAATTCCACTTCGTTTGCAACAACGTCGGTAACGTTTCTCTTAATTCCGTCTTTATCTTCATAAGAACGGGTTTGAAGACTACCAACAATTGCTACCTTGTTTCCTTTTTTCAAATATTTACCGCAATTTTCCGCTCTACCACGCCAAACGGTTATATTAAAGAAATCCGTTTCGCGGTTGCCTTCTGCATTTGCGTAATCTCTTGAAACTGCAATGGCAAACCTACATACCGGAACACCACTTGGGGTTTCAGTAAGTTCTGGGTCACGCGTTAAATTACCAACAAGGATAACTTTGTTCATACTTTTCCTTCCTTATTTTTTAATAATTAATCTTCTTATGATACCGTCTGTGATACCGATGATACGCTTAATTTCTACTACTAACGTTTTTTCTGCTGAAAATTCCATTAATACGTAGTAACCTTCACTTTTGTAATTGATTGGGTATTGTAATTTTTTTACACCCCAACGGTCAGTTTTTTCTACTGCACCACCATTACTTGTGATAAGGTCTTCCAACTTTTTGATGAGCGCTTCTTTTGCTTCATCTGCAAGTTGTGCGTCAAAGATACAGAGCATTTCGTACTTTGTCATAATTTTTACCTCCCGGACTTATTCGGCTTACTATTCTGTAAGCAAGGTTATGTTTTTGCCATTACGCTAGCAAAAGTACACATATAATAACAAACTATATTAGTTTTGTCAATTATTTTTATAACATTGAAGATGCAAGTTTTATAAATTCTTCAAAAGTCATATGGTATATTTCTTCGTTGCTAAACCCAACGTTTGGCATTATTCCTGCGCTAATTAGTTCTTTAATAGTCGCATTTTGTATTCTTTCGTTAAGTTTATTCCCCGAAGCCTGCATATCACCAAGCGTTAGCGCACTTTCAGTAAATACCGTGCTTACGCCGTCCGCCGTTTCTTTTGCGTTTCCGTCAAAGCACATTATTAGCCATACACCGGCGTTTACGTTAAGGTAATATTCGCCGTCGGCATCTAGGGTGTAAACGTCTTTTCCGTCAACTACTGAAAGTTTATATTTTTTGCTTAAATCGTTAGTGTATTCCATATCCGTAGTAAAACAAGTTTCTTTATATACTTCGTAAAGGGTAAGCGTGCTAACGTTTTCGTCCATAGTGCCAAGCGTTCCGCCCTTGTCTAATAGCGCATTAAGTATATTGTTGTCGCCTTTTTCTAGAACGGTCTCTAACTTAATCTTGAGCGGGTCAAAATTTTGGAGCATACTTATCTTAATACCCGTATAATCATAGCCAGTTACGTCTTTAAGCACCGCATATAACTTGCCGTTCTTTTCTGCGTCGTACGGAACTACGGTATTAAGCAGAATATTGTCCGTGTTAAACGACTCAAGGTCGCCTAAACTTACTTCAGTATAGTCTTTGTTCGTAATATCTTTTAGTATGTCGTAAAGTTTAGTGTTTGCGCTAGTTTTTGGCATTACGGTATTAAGTAAAATATTGTCCGTTTTAAACGTCTTTAGGTCGCTTAAACTTACCGCGTCGTAATCTTTACTCGTAATATCTTTTAATATATCGTAAAGTTTAGCATTGTCTTCTGTTTTCGGCATTACGGTATTAAGTAAAATATTGTCCGTGTTAAACGTCTTAAGGTCACTTAAACTTACCGCGTCGTAATCTTTACTCGTAATATCTTTTAATATGTCGTAAAGTTTTTCATTAGCGCTAGTTCTTGGCATTACGGTATTTAGTAAGATTTTATCAACGTTAAAGTTGTTTAAATGATTAAGTTTAATATCTTTATAGGTAGGACTTGTAATTACTTCGCCATTTTCATTTTTGATTACCAATGATTGAAGTAATATGTCGTATA
>JAZOST010000023.1:0-15979 GCA_045657285.1 Christensenellaceae bacterium | reverse complement strand
GTCCAGACCTTATAACTAACGCGCAAGTAAAAGAACTTATGAAGTTAATTCCCGCGGTTATGAATCGTAGAACGCTTGCTGGCGACGATACGATAAACAAAATTTCGGTATATTCTTCGGGTTATGAAACGAAAGAAAGTTTGAAAACTTATCTTGACGCTTGGAATGAAAAGCCAAACATTGAAGAAGTAGACAAGGTGCATTACTCTGACTCAACCGAAATGCTATTTTCGGCACTAAATTCAATGGTTGACGCGGTTAAAATAGTACTTATATTTTTTACGTCAATATCACTAATAGTATCAAGTATAATGATAGGTATAATCACGTACGTTTCGGTAGTGGAAAGAACTAAAGAAATAGGTATTTTAAGAAGTCTTGGCGCTAGAAAGAAAGACATTTCTAGAATATTTAACGCGGAAACGTTTATAATAGGCTTATTTGCAGGTTTAATAGGCGTAATAACGGCATACTTAATTACTATTCCAATAAACCTAGTAGTTAACGGCTTAATGGCAGGTATCGGTAATATTGCAATGCTAAGAATAACTGATGCGCTAATACTTGTTGTAATAAGTTTTGCGCTCACGCTTATTGCTGGTATATTCCCGTCAAGAATCGCTGCGAAAAAAGACCCCGTAGTAGCACTACGTACTGAATAAGATAACAAAACTCTCTTTGCGAAAAGAGAGTTTTTTATTCTTTACAATTAGTTAAAAAAATGTTAAAATATAATTTAGTAAGCGAAAAAACGCTTTTGGAGATAAAAAAGTATAAAATGAGTAAGAAAATTAAAGTAGGCAATTTATATTTGGGTGGTGGAGAAAAAATAGCCGTTCAATCAATGTCAACTTATAAACCAAGCGACCTTAAAAATGCCGTGGCACAAGCGTTAGAAGTAGAAAAAGAAGGTTGCGATATTTTTAGGTATTCGGTTTTAGACCTTGCTGACGCAAAAGCGTTTGCTGAAATTAAAAAATCGGTAAAAATGCCACTTGTTGCGGATATTCATTTTGACTATAAACTTGCGCTAGCATCAATAGACGGCGGTGCGGATAAAATTAGAATAAACCCCGGTAATATCGGCGGGGACGATAAAGTAAAAGAAATTGCTATGGCGCTTAAATCAAGTGGCGCTACGGTCAGGGTAGGCTCTAACACGGGTAGTGTAGAAAAAGCATTTTTAGAAAAGTACGGAAAAAACGAAATTTCTTTAGGCGAAAGCGCTTTGCATAAAGTAGCAATGCTAGAAAAGCACGGCGTTTCAGATATAGTAATATCAGTTAAAGCGTCGTCTGCGCCACTAACTATTAAAGCATACGAATATATTAGCAAAAAAACTGATTATCCTTTGCATTTAGGCGTTACCGAAGCAGGTACGGAATACAAGGGTGTGATTAAAAATTCAGTAGCAATGGGGGCGCTACTTTCAAATGGCATAGGCGATACTATAAGGGTAAGTTTATCCGCCGACCCCGTTCGTGAAGTTATAGCGGGCAAGAACATTTTGTCTGCACTTGAACTAGGTAATGACGGCGTAAACGTAATTGCTTGCCCAACGTGTGGTAGATGCGCGTGGGATTGTATGGAATTTGCATCTTTTGTTGAAGATTACGTTAAAGGGGTAAAGAAACCATTAAAAATTGCGGTTATGGGTTGTGTTGTAAACGGACCGGGCGAAGCGAGCGACGCGGATTTAGGCGTTGCAGGTGCAAAAGATGGTTGCGTTATATTTTCGCACGGCGAAATCGTTAAAAAGGTTGATAAAAAAGACCTAAAAGAAGAGTTTATAAAGGAGCTAGATAAATGTATGCAGTAAAATCCAGTGCGGAATTTATTGACGCCATAAAAGAACTTGACCCGCGTCTTAAAAACTTAAAACTCAAAACTATTGAAGTGGATAAGGAAAACGCTGGTATTACGTATAATTTTATTTGCGACGAAGCGATTGATACTGAACTTAGAGAAAAGATATCTAACCAAGTAGAAAAAAATACGCTTAAAGCCTTTTCTTCTATAAACGTTAAAATTTCAAAAATAGTAAGTAACGACGAACTTATAGTAAACGCTATATATAAATTCTTAAATGAAAATTATCCGTCCGTCTCAATCTTTTTAAAACCTACGGATATTATTTGCGTAAGCGTAGGTGAACTTGTTAAATACGTTTTGCGTTTAAGTAAAGACGGCGCTGAATACGTTACCAAAAACGGCGCACTAAAAAAACTTGACGAATTTTTAGCGAATAACTTTTGTTCGGATTTTGTCGGCGGTACTGAAATAAAAGAAAAAGAAGAAACTTTAAGTTTAATAGACGAAGAAGTTTATGAAAGTGAAATTCAAAAAATAGAACACCGCACAATAAAGGTAAAAGACGTACTAATTATTGACGATGTTACTATAGGGGATACCGCGCTATACATAGAAGACGCGCTAAACGGCAACGTAACCGTATGTGGGACTATTACTGATATAAGCGAAAAAATGACTAAAAATCAAAAGCCGTTTTTTATTATACATTTAGACGATACTACGGGTAGAACTAGTGGCGTATATTTTTCTAGGAAAAATACTTACGAAAAAATTAAAGAGTTGGCGGTTGGCGATGCAATAATTTGTCGTGGGAACATAGGTGAGTATAACGGCAGGCGTTCGTTTACGCTTGATAAAATAAATAGGTGTACTTTTCCAACGGATTTCGTTAAGAAAGATAGATATAAAAAGACTGCACCTAAAAACTATTCGTTAATCTTCCCAGAGCCGGCAACTACTGTAAAAGTTAGTAGTGTTTTTGACGATTTAGATACTCTTCCCGAAGAATTAACTTCAAAAGAATACGTAGTATTTGACCTTGAAACCACAGGGCTTGACGTAATGAGTAACGGCATAACCGAAATAGGCGCTGTAAAAATTAAAAACGGTAAAATTGTAGAGCAATTTACTACGCTTATAAAACCCGACTATCTTATCACTGAAGATAATATTGCTATAACAGGCATCACGCCCGAAATGGTAAAAGATAGCCCAAAAATTAGTGCCGTGCTTCCCGACTTTATGAAATTTATTGAAGGTTCGGTGTTGGTTGCGCAAAACGCGTCGTTTGATATGAAATTCTTAAAAAGGTTTGCAGGTGCTGAAGAATACGAAGTAAAAAATAAGGTTTTAGACACTATGGAACTTGCCAGAACGTATCTTCCCGAACTTCGTCATAATGACCTAAAAACACTTGCGGATAAGTTTGGTATAGTATTCCGTCATCACAGGGCGCTATCGGACGCGTACGCCACTGCGGAAATATTTATAGAACTTATGAAAATCAAGGCAAAAAAATCTTAAAAACGCTTGCCAAAATATAATAGATATGTTATTATAATTATGCTAATAGGTAATTGCACGCTTATGAGAACGGATTTCCGTTCTCATATTCTTTTATAAGGAAGGTTAAAATGAAAATAAAACCCATTGAAGAAATAAAAGCGCTTTGCGAAAAAATTGCCACACAAGTTGGCGTAAGCATTTTTGACGTGGAGTTTAAGCAAGGTAAAAACCCAAGCCTTACGGTGTATATAGATAAGGAAGGCGGTGTTGACCTTGACACTTGTGAAATTTTTCACAATGCGCTAAACGGCCCTATAGACGAACTTGACCCAACGTACTCTAATCCGTACACGCTAAACGTATCAAGTCCGGGGGTAGATAGACCGTTTAAGACGGAAAATGACTTTTTGTCGCACTTGGGCAAAAAAGTAGAAGTTAAACTTTACGGCTCAATAAAGGGTAAAAAAGCATTAGACGGCGAACTTATTTCTTACGACAAGGAAAGAATAGTGGTAAAAGTTGATGCAAAAACCACGCTTTCTATTGAAATGAAAAACGTAGTTAAAGTAAACGAATACGTTGATTTTAATTAAAAATAAACTTAAAGATTAATTAAGGAGTTAGATATGATTAACCAAGATTTCTTTTCAGCATTAGTAGATTTAGAAAAAGAAAAAGGCATTGCGCAAGAAGAATTTATTTCGGCGCTTGAAAACGCGATGGGTATTGCGTACAAAAAACTTGCGGGCGTTCAAAGCGACGTAAGCATTAAACTCAATCCCGACAAAAAATCAATTGCTTTTTATGTTGTAAAAACCATCGTTGAAGAAGTAGTTGAACCCGAAAAGGAAATTACTCTTGAAGAAGCAAAAGAGTATAAAAAGAGTTACAAACTTGGCGATACCTTTATGCTTGAAATCAAGTCAAAGGACTTTGGTAGAATTGCAGCGCAAACTGCAAAGCAAGTTTTAACGCAAAAACTTCGTGAAATTGAACGTGAAAACACCGTCAACGAATTTGAAGATAAAGAAGGCGAATTGATGGCTTGTATCGTTCGTCGTATAGAAAACGGCAACGTTTACGTTGAAATTGGCGAAAACCAAATTGAAGGCGTTTTATCACCTAAAGACCAAGTTCCTGGTGAAAGATACGAACTCAACCAAAAAATTAACGCTTACGTTAAAAGGGTAAAAAATACTGGCAGAAATGCACAAATCGTAGTTTCAAGAAGTGCAAACGGCTTTATCCGTCGTCTTTTTGAAAACGAAGTTCCCGAAATTAAGCAAGGTTTAGTACAAATCAAAAGCATTGCAAGGGAAGCAGGTCAAAGAACCAAAATCGCTATTTATAGCGAAGACCCCGCTATTGATGCTATTGGCGCTTGCGTAGGTAATAAAGGAACGCGTGTAAATGCAATCGTAGCCGAACTCGGTGGGGAAAAGATTGATATTATTCCTTGGAGCGAAAATCCGCTTGAATACATTTCAAGGGCGTTATCACCTGCAAGAGTAATTAAAGTAGTTCAAACGGGTGAAGAAAGCGCTATGGCAGTAGTTCCAGACGATAAACTTTCACTTGCAATCGGTAGAAGCGGTCAAAATGCAAGACTTGCCGTTAGACTTACTGGTTGGAAAATTGACGTTAAGAGCGAATCAGCAGCGATTAGCGAACTTGGCGAAAGCACCGAAGAAACTGCTGAATAATTTTAGGTTGGTAACATAATGGAAAAGAAAGTTCCAATGCGTACGTGTATAGCGTGCAGAGCCGTTAAACCCAAAAAAGAATTAGTAAGGGTTGTAAAATTTGGCGAGGAAGTTTCGCTAGATTTAACCGGCAAGAAAAATGGACGTGGGGCGTATATTTGCAACGACAAAGCGTGTTTTCAAAAACTTAAAAAAGGTAAACTCTTAAACCGCGCGTTTTCGTGTCCCGTAGAAGACGGTGTTTACGATGCGCTTTTGGAGGAAATTGATGCAAGCGAAAAGCAAAGTTGAAACCTTTATAGGTTTTGCCGTTAGGGCAAATAAATACCGTACGGGTATGAATTCCGTGGAAACGCTAAAACGCGCGAATTTAGTGTTAGTGTGTAGTACCGCTAGCGAAAACACTAAAAAGCAAGCGCTTAAGGCGTCAAAAAAACTCCACGCTAAAATTTATATAACTATAAAACCGCTTGCCGAATTAGTGCATAAAGAAAACGCTAAAGTAATGGCTGTAACGGACAGCGCTTTAGCAAAAGCAATAGTAGAAAATGCTGAAGGCGAATTAACAATATTTAATCAGGAGAATATTTATGGCTGAAAAAAAGGAAATGCATATTGAGAATTTAAAAAAGATAAATGAACTGATTACTTCTGGAAAACTACGCGATATAAGCGCAGTTTTTACGGCGTTAGAAAAAGAAGTTAAAGGTATTAAGTCAAAAATTGACCAAAAACTAGCATCTTTTGCTATGCCTAAGGAAGAAGTGGTAGAAGAAAAATCTCAAGAAGCACCCGTAGTTCCCGTTGAAGTAAAGGAAGAAGTGAATAAACCCGCTAAACCTGTTGAAACGGAAGTTAAGGCAGAAGAAAAGAAAGAAGAACCTATCGCACCTGCCCCTGCGGAAAGCCAAGAAGAAAAGAAAAGCGAACCGGTAAAGAGACCGGACTTTATAGTAAGGCGTGAATTCGTTGTTAGAACGGATACACCACGCCGTCCAAAACAAGAAAACGTTTACGAAAACAAGCCCAAAAAACAAGGCGAAGGCAAACCGCAAAATTCTTTTGCGCCTAAAGGTGCGCCGGCTAAAAAGGCTCAACCCACCTACGTTGCACCGCCCGTTGTTCCCACGGCTGACAAACGTTCTTTTGGTAAGAAAAACAAATCTAACGAAAAGAATTACGAAGAAAAGCGCGTAGTTAATAAACGCGCATTAGTTCGCAATAACGTTGATATTGATGATTTTGATGAAAATAAGACTGGCTATAGAAAATTCCGTCCGGTTAAAAAGAACAAAGAAGCACAAGAATCAAACGTTATTAAAATTGAAAAGGCAGTAATTAACACCGAAATTATTCCGCTTAAAGTATTGAGCGAAAAAATCGGTATTACCGCAGCGGAAATCACCAAAAGGTTGTTTAAGGAAGGCATTATGAAAACCATAAACGACTCAATTGACTTTGATACCGCAGCGTTTATAGCAGACGATATAGGTGTGGAACTTGAACTTAAACTTGACAAAACCGCAGAAGACGTTTTAAGCGAAGGTTTTGATATGGAAGCAGACGCACCCGAAAGTTTAATTACGCGTCCCCCAGTAGTAACGGTTATGGGACACGTTGACCACGGTAAAACTTCAATTCTTGATAGAATTAGAAAAACCAACGTAACCGCAGGCGAAGCGGGTGGTATTACCCAACATATCGGCGCATATCAAGTAGTAGTTGACGGAAGTCCTATAACTTTCTTGGACACCCCTGGACACGCTGCATTTACCGCAATGCGTGCTCGTGGTGCGCAAGCAACTGACATTGCAGTACTAGTAGTTGCTGCAGACGGCGGTATAATGCCACAAACGGTAGAAGCAATTTCGCACGCTAAGGCGGCGGACGTGCCGATTATCGTAGCAGTAAATAAAATTGACAAGCCCGAAAAGAACGTTGAAAGGGTACTTACACAATTAACCGAAAACGGACTTTTACCTGAAGAATGGGGTGGAGATACGATAGTATGCCCCGTATCTGCAAAAACGGGCGAAGGCTTTAAGGAATTACTTAATAGTATTCAATTAGTTGCTGAAATTAAAGAACTCAAAGCGAACCCGAACCGCAAGGCAAAGGGCGTTGTTATTGAAGCAAAACTTGACCAAAGCAAAGGTCCTATTGCAACTATTCTTATTCAAAATGGTACTCTTAAGGTTGCCGATAACGTTATTGTAGGTACAGTAACTGGTAAAATAAGAGCAATGATGGATGATAAAGGCAGAAAGATTACTTCAGCCGGTCCTTCAACGCCAGTATCTATTATGGGTCTTGAAGAAGTGCCCGCATCAGGCGATATCTTGTATGCAGGTGAAGAAGACAAACTTATCAAGATGGTTGCTGAAGAAAGAAAGAATAAAGAAAGAGAAAATATGATTAAGGCTTCGTCAAAGGTAACGTTAGACGACGTATTTAGCAAGATTGCTGAAGGCGAAATGAAAGGTCTTAACATCATAGTAAAAGCGGACGTTCAAGGCTCTGTTGAAGCGGTAAAACAATCGCTTGAAAAGATTTCTAACGAAGAAGTAAAAGTAAATGTAATACACGCACAAGCGGGCGCTATCAAAGAATCTGATATTATGCTTGCCGAATCTTCAGGTGCAATAATTATCGGCTTTAACGTTCGTCCTGATAGCAACGCTAAACAAATTGCTGAAAGAAGCGGTGTTGATATTAAACTTTATAGGGTTATTTACGAAGCGATTGAAGACGTAGAAAAAGCGCTTAAAGGTATGCTTGCGCCCAAGTTTACTGAAGTTTACAATGGTAAAGCAGAAGTTAGAGAAGTATTTAAGATTTCAGGCGTTGGCCAAGTTGCAGGTTGTTACGTTACCGAAGGTAAGATTACCAGAAACGGCAAACTTCGTATTTACCGCGACGACGTTATGATTACTGAAGGAAACGTTATGCAACTTAAACGTTTCAAAGATGACGTTAAGGAAGTTGCTCAAGGCTTTGAATGTGGTATTTCTATTGAAAAATTCAACGACATTAAAGTTGGCGACTTTATTGAAAGTTATCAAGTAGAAGAAAGTAAGGAGTAGTATGAAAGGCTTTAAGACGGGAAAAGTTAGTAGAACCGAAAAACTTAATAGCGAATTTCAAAGAGAAATAAGCGCAGTCCTTTCTAGGAAACTTAAAAATCCCTTGGCTACCGAAATGGTTTCGGTAGTTAAGGTTGATGTTAGCCCAGATTTAGCGCATGCAAAAGTGTTTTTAAGCGTATTTTCAACTAATGAAGAAAAGAAAAAAACTACCTTTGATGCGATAAAATCGGATGCTAAAAAAATTAGATACGAACTTTCACAAGTTATGCGTCTTCGCACTATTCCCGAACTACATTTTAGTTTAGACGATTCAATGGAATATAGTGCAAGAATAAGTTCGTTAATAAACAAGGTTGGAGAAAAAGGTTGAACTTAAAATTATTTTCCGAACAACTTAAAAAAGAAAAAAGCGTAGCAATATTTTGTCATATGCGTCCTGATGGCGATACTATCGGAAGTGCCGTAGCACTAAAACTAGGTTTAGAAAAAATCGGTATTACTGCATCGGTCTTTTGCAGTGATGAAATTCCAGAGCGCTTTTTATTTTTACCTGAAACTAATAAAATTTCAAATAAAGTTTGCGGGCAGTTTTCCGCGTATCTTGCAATAGATAACGCCGAAATTACAAGGCTAGGCGATTTTTGCGAATTTTTTAGTGCGCAAAAAAACACCTATTCAGTTGACCATCATATCTCTAATAGGGGTTTTGCAAAGTATAATTATCTTTGCGATAAATCTTCTAACTGCGAAAACGTTTTAGATTTATTAGATGCACTAGGCGTTAGTTTAGATGTAGATATAGCGTCTTTACTACTTACGGGTATTGTAACTGATACGGGTAATTTTAAGCATAAAAACGTAACTAGCGAAACTTTAAGTTATGCGTCGCGCCTTCTCACCTTTGGTGCGGACTTAAATAAAATAGTATTTAATATGTTTACCGCTCAAAGCAAGGCAAGGGCAAAACTGTTTGGCACAGTAATGTCTAAACTACGCTATTTTATGGATGACAAAATTGCTATTTGTTCGGTATTTTTATCAGACCTAGCAAGTACTGGCGCAAAAGCGGACGAAACGGAAGGTTTTATTGACTTCGTTATGGGTATTGATACGGTAGAAGTAGGCGCTTGCGTAATGCAAATTGCTGAGAATAAATATAAAATAAGTCTTCGTTCTAAAAAAGCGGACGTAAATGCCGTTGCATCTTCTTTTGGTGGCGGTGGTCACGTTCTTGCAAGCGGTTGCCAAATTTTTGGCGAATACGAAGAAGTAATTGATAAACTTGTTTTTGCAATAAGCCGTTACGTTGAGGAATAACTATATAATGAAAGGCTTTATAAATTTAATTAAACCTGCGGGTATGAGTTCCGCTAGAGCGGTAACCGCCGTTAAGAAAAAATTTAATTGTCCGTGTGGGCATATGGGCACTTTAGACCCTATGGCATCAGGCGTACTTCCCGTGGGTATAGGAAAGGCTAGTAGGCTTTTTCAATATATGCTAGATAAAGATAAAATTTATATCGCAAGGTTTAAGTTTGGCTTAGTAACTGATACGCTAGATACTACTGGAGAAACTTTATCAAATACGGATTATATTCCTACCGAAGAAGAGATAAAGGAAAACCTTAAATATTTTATAGGTGAAATTGACCAAGTACCGCCTAAATATTCGGCAAAATGTATTGATGGAAAAAGGGGCTACCAACTAGCAAGAAGTGGTGTAGAGTTTACTTTATCCGCAAAGAAAGTTAGCGTGCTTGATTTTAACTTGGTAAGAAAAATATCAAACGACGAATATGAGTTTGAAATTCATTGTAAGGGCGGAACGTATATTCGCTCACTTGCAAGGGATTTAGGCGAAAAATGTAATTCACTTGCGATAATGAGTGCGCTTACGCGTGCAAAAAGCGGAATATTTACGCTAGAAAACGGCGTTAGCGTAGAAGACCTTGAAAAAGCGGAAAACCCTATAGATTTACTAATTCCCGCTGACGTGGCGGTAGATTTTCCTAAACTTATTTTAAGTAATGAAAATGCACTTAAAATCTTAAACGGCGTTTTTGAAAATCACGGCTACAAGGACGGAACGTATAGGGTATATAACGAAAACGAATTTTGGGGAGTAGGCACGGCAAAAGACGGCGTACTAAAAATAAATTCTTATGTTAGATAAATTTGTTGTAGCGCTGGGGTATTTTGACAGCGTTCATATAGGTCACGAAAAAGTAATAAACGAAGCGGTAGATTATGCTAAAAAAGTAAACGCAAAGGTAGTTGTGTTTACTTTTTCGGGTAATTTACGCGCTTTTTTTAAGGGTGAAACGGAAAAACAAATTTATACGGCTAGTGAAAAAGAAAAAATTATGCTATCCCTTGGCGTAAGCGAAGTATTTTTTGCGCCTGTAAATAAAACTTTCTTAAATAAAGGAAGGGTGTCCTTTCTAAATTACGTAAACAAAAAATACAACGTATGCGCGTACGTGTGCGGGGAAGATTACACTTTTGGTAAATCCGCAAAAGGCAACGTTAGTTTTTTAAAAGATTACGCTAATTGCAATAATCAAAGCGTAATAACCATTATAGACGAAAAACTAAACGGCGAAAAGATTTCTACTTCTAAAATCAAAAGCCACCTAAAAAACGGCGAAGTTGATAAAGCGAACGAACTTTTAGGGCGTGCGTATTCTATTTGTGGCAAAGTATATAAGGATAGGGGTGTAGGAAAGAAAATAGGTTTTCCTACTGCGAACGTAAAAGTTGACGCTAAAAAACAGGCGCTTAAAAACGGCGTTTACGCTGGAAAAGTTTTGGTTGATAATAACGAATATAACGCAATTATAAATTATGGTGCAAGGCCAACGTTTAGGCTTTCGGAAATAATTTTAGAAGCGCACTTATTCGGTTTTAACGCCAATTTATACGGCAAAACTATAGAAGTATATTTTGAAAAGTTTATAAGGGACGTTTTAACTTTTTCAAGTAAAGACGAACTCATTCGTCAAATAGAAAAAGACGTAAAGAAAGCAAAGGGGATTGTATGATTAAATTTGGTCCAAGCGGAAATTCTAACGCGTTTTACGATAAAGGTTTGTCAAAAAGCACGGAGTCTGCAACGTGGGTAAAGGATATGGGGCTTGATTGTTTTGAATATTCGTTCGGTCGCGGTGTGAAGATGACTGACGAAAAAGCAGTGGAAATAGGCACGGCTTTTAAGAATGCGGGCGTTGAAATAAGCGTTCACGCGCCATACTACATAAACTTTGCTAACGAATCTGATGAAAGTGCGGAAAATTCTTATAACTACGTTTTGGACTCCGCTAGAAAATGCTTGCTTATGGGGGGTAATAGGGTAGTTTTTCACCCCGCTAGCCAAGGTAAACTTTCAAGAGAGTATGCGGTAGAATTAACTGAAAAACGCCTTAAAATTTTAAGAGATAAAATTTACGAAAATGGTCTTGATAACCTTATGTATTGCCCTGAAACTATGGGTAAACTAGGTCAAATAGGAACGATAGAAGAAATAGTAAGGTTTTGCAAGATTGATAAGATTTACGTTCCCACCGTTGACTTTGGTCACGTAAACGCAAGGGAACAAGGTAGCCTTAAAACTAAAGAAGATTACGAAGAAAGACTTAAGTTTATGATAGACGAATTAGGTTATGAAAAAATGAAAAATTTTCACGTCCATTTCTCTAAAATAGAGTATTCATCTAAAGGTGAAGTAAGGCATTTAACCTTTAGTGATAATGTGTTTGGGCCAGATTTTAGTCCGCTTTCAGAAGCACTAAAAACCTTGAATTTAACACCATATATTGTGTGTGAATCAAACGGAACACAAGATATAGACGCTTTAGCAATGAAAAAAATTTATATTGAAACGTAAAATTTTTTAAAAAATGGTTGCTTTAGTCTTATTCGTGTGATATAATCACTAAAGATGAAACTAAGGAGAAAGGGTATGCTTATTACATCCGCTTGTAAAGTCCAAAAAAATTCTTGTACCCTAACTATCCCTTTTTCATTACAATCATTATCTTTAAATATATTAGATAAATAAGAAGTCTTTTTTAAAGGCTTCTTTTTTTATAAAGAAAAAATATTTTTACATAGGGAGGTTCTCTTATGAACAAAAGTGTAAACCTTGTTTACGACGTTAAAGACAAGCCCGGTCTTTGGAAGACTATAGTGCTTGCTTTACAACAAGTACTCGCAATTCTAGCAGCGACCATCGTTGTTCCCGTAATCGTTGGCAACGGCATGAGTCAATCTGCAGCATTGCTTGGCGCAGGTGTAGGTACTATCGTTTACTTACTATTCACCAAGTTTAACAGCCCGGTATTCCTTGGTTCATCTTTCGCGTTCCTTGGTTCAATGGGTGCTGCTTTTGCTGGCGCAGCAAGCGCTCAAGCAGGCTTCTTTGGTTTGTTAGCAGGCGCTATTATGGCAGGTCTTGTTTACGTAGTTATCGCTCTTATCGTTAAGAAAGTAGGCGTTAACTGGATTAACAAACTTATGCCCGCAGCAGTTATCGGACCGACCGTTGCAGTTATCGGTTTATCATTATCTGGCAACGCAGTTGGCGATTTATTCAAGGGTAGCGTACTTACCGAAACAATTGTTAATGGTGATGTTGCGCTTGTTCCCGTTGCTAGTCCTTGGATTGCTTTACTTTGCGGTTTAGTAACTTTGGCGGTTGTAGTTGCTTGCTCTGTTTACGGCAAAAAGATGATGAAAATTATTCCTTTCATTATCGGTATCGGCGCAGGTTACGTATTAGCAGCAATCTTTACCGTAATCGGTATTGTTACTGAAAACGATGCATTAAGACTTATCAACTTTGGTCTTTTTGAAAATATGCAATGGGTTCCCAAATTTACTTTCGTTGAAGCATTTAAGGGTATTAAAGACGTTGACCTTGCTTTCATCGGTACCATCGCAGTTGCTTACGTTCCCGTAGCGTTCGTAGTATTTGCTGAACACCTTGCTGACCACAAGAATATTTCTTCTATTATCGGTAAAGACCTTACCAAAGACCCTGGTCTTCACAGAACTTTACTTGGTGACGGCGTAGGCTCTATGGCGGGTGCGTTCTTCGGTGGTTGCCCCAACACTACTTACGGCGAATCAGTTGGTTGCGTAGCAATTTCTGGTAACGCATCAGTTATTACTATCTTCACCGCTGCAATCATTTGTATCATTTCAGCGTTCTTCGCTCCGCTTATGACCTTACTTGCTACTATTCCTTCTTGCGTAATGGGTGGCGTATGCTTCACTCTCTATGGATTTATCGCAGTATCTGGTCTTAAAATGATTCAAAAAGTTGACCTTGCTGATAACAAGAACTTATTTACCGTTTCTACTATTTTAGTAGCAGGTGTAGGTGGTTTCGTTCTTAATATCGGTAAAGTAACCTTAACTGCAGTTGCTTGTGCACTTATCCTTGGTATTTTAGTTAATATTTTAGGTAACATTAAATCTAAAAAACAAGCAAACGTAGAAGCTAGCGAAGAAGTAGCAGTTTCTGAAGACAAATAATTAAAACTAAAAACTATATGCGAAAGGGCGGAGTATATTCGCTCTTTCGCTGTAATAGGTGAAAAAATGAAAGAATATAAAAACGTTCAAATCTTAGACCATCCATTACTTCGCCACAAACTTGCTATTTTAAGAGATAAAAATACGGACACCAAACAATTTCGTGAACTTGTAAAAGAAATAGCAACTCTTATGGCATACGAAAGTTTTAAGGAAGTTCCTACTTGCGAAATCCAAGTAGAAACTCCGCTTGAAACTACAACTCAAACCGTTGTTAAAGAAAATTCTATTGCTATCGTTCCTATTTTAAGGGCAGGGCTTGGAATGGTTGACGGCATTTTATCACTTTTCCCCGCGGCAAAGGTAGGTCATATCGGTTTATATCGTAATGAAGAAACTTTAGAACCGCAAGAATATTATTGCAAACTTCCCGTTGCTATTGAAAACAAAGTAGTAATGGTAGTTGACCCGATGCTTGCAACGGGTGGTAGTGCTTGCGACGCGATTACAATGCTTAAAAAACGTGGCGTAAAACAAATTAAGTTAATGTCAATCGTAGCAGCACCCGAAGGCGTAACTAAAGTTGCTGAAGTTCACCCTGACGTTGAAGTTTTTGTGGCAACACTTGACCGTGGACTTAACGAACACGGATATATTCTTCCCGGTCTTGGCGACGCAGGTGACAGAATATTCGGAACTAAATAATTAGTAAAGTTAAAAAGGTGCATTTGTTAATGCACCTTTTTCTTGAAAAAATTTAAAAACCCTATGTACAAAAAAATTTTTTTATAGTATAATAAAAGTATAAAAGTAATAGGGGGAACCATTATGGCAAAACAAAAAGATTATTTTGGTCTAGATTATATAGTGAGTTTAATTCTTGCAATAATACCCGTAACCGCATGGCTATGTGGCGTTGTAACGCGTTTTAAGGAAGAAAAGTACGTTGCTGGTATTATTAGAATATTCGGCGGTATAGTTATTTGGGTTTTAGACCTAGTTTCTATGATTATGAACCATAAGATATTTAGGCTACTTGATGTGTAAAAAAGATATAAAAACCTTCGCCTTGCGAAGGTTTTTTACTTTTTAGTTTTAATTAAAAAATATTTATTTAAAATATGCTTTTAAAAGCATTTTTAAGGTCGTTTAATCGTTGACAAAAAATTTTGTTTTTGTTAAAATAAAACTATGTTAATAAACGTCCTTTGCGACTGACGGATTAAGTGGATAACCACGGAGAAACAAAGGAAATTTTTGCCGACCGTCTGGGTACACTTATTTATGGTATAAGTGCGCCCTTATTTTTTATTTTTAAGGAGATTTTATGAAAAAAGTTGCAGTTATAATGGGTAGTGATAGTGATTTACCTATAGTTCAAAAGGCTATAGATACACTTGCTAATTTTGGCGTTGAAACTGAAGTTCACGTTTACTCGGCACATAGAACGCCGCTTGAGTGCGCGGAATTTACTAAAAACGCTAGGGTAAACGGCTTTGGCGCGATAATAGCAGCGGCAGGTATGGCAGCGCACCTTGCAGGTGCAATCGCAGCAAATACCACTCTTCCCGTAGTAGGTATTCCAGTAGAATCAGGTAAACTTGGCGGTATGGACGCGCTTCTATCAACCGTTCAAATGCCGTCGGGAATTCCCGTTGCAACGGTGGCAATAAACGGTGCGGTAAACGCTGCACTTTTGGTGCTTCAAATGTTTGCCATTGAAGATAAAGATTTGGCAAACGCTTTAGACCAAAAAAGATTAAACGATAAAAATTCGGTTTTAGAAAAAAACAAAGCCGTTGAAAGTAAATTTAACAAACAATAAGGAGAACAATTATGTGTAAGAAATTAGTTTACAAAGGGAAAACCAAAGACGTTTACGAACTTGAAAACGGAAACTATCTATTAAAATTCAAAGATGACTGCACGGGTAAAGACGGCAAGTTTGACCCAGGTGAAAATGCAGTTGGTTTAACTATTGACGGCGTTGGTAAAGAAAACTTAAAAATGTCTATTTACTTTTTTGAAATACTTAAAGAAATGGGAATTAAAACACACTATGTTTCTGCTAATTTAGAAGATGCAACAATGGAAGTTTTATCTGCAAAAGTTTTTGGTAAAGGATTAGAAGTTATTTGCAGAAAAAGAGCAGTTGGTAGTTTTTTAAGAAGATATAGCGACTACGTTAACGAAGGGGACGTTTTACCTTATTTTGTTGAAATGACTTTAAAAAACGATGAAAAAGGGGACCCAATCATAACAAAAGAAGGTTTAGCAGTTTTAAACATTATGAGTGAAAGCCAATATGAAGAAACAAAGGTTATGACTCAAAAGATT
>JAZOST010000022.1:0-29928 GCA_045657285.1 Christensenellaceae bacterium | reverse complement strand
TGTGGATAAGAAAAGCCCACCATATTTCGCTTTTTGCGAAGTATAGTGGGCTACACTTTTATTACGAACTAAAAATCCCTATGGGACACGCACTTTTCGCCGTCTTTTTTAATTTTTTTCGTAAAAAAGTTGACAAGATTTTTTTAGGGTGGTAAAATACAAGTAATTTCATAGAAAGGCTGTGATAAAGACGGCTTTGGAATTTAGTTTTTAGAGAGGCGGTGTTTGGTGCAAACCGCTAGCAAGATTTCAAAATAGCCCATCGCTTTTGAGCCGAAAAATTGAAAATAAAAGTAGGTTTTTCCGTGATTGCCGCGTTAGTGCATAAGCGTTGATGGATGCTGAGTGGCAGTTTAACTGCAATTTGAGTGGTACCGCGAGTATTTATACCCGTCTCAAAAGTGATTTTGAGACGGTTTTTATTTTATAAAAATTTACAAAAAATTTCAAAGGAGGAAATTAACCATGAACAACACAACTAGCACTTTAAGTCAACTTTCAGAAGTGGCAAGACGAATTAAGGAGTTGCGTGAAATTATTGGTATTTCCGTAAAAGAAATGACTGAAAAAACGGACGTTGATGAAAATACGTATATTTCATATGAAAGTGGAAAGGTAGATATTCCTTTTTCTTTCATACACAAATGCGCGCTTGTTTTCGGCGTTCAAATGACAGACCTTTTAGAAGGCAAGTCGGCTAAACTTTCAACTTATACCGTAACTAGAAAAGGTAAAGGTAGCGAAACCGCCAAAGAAGACGGCATTGATATTTCTAACCTTGCGCCCAAGTTCAAAAATAAACTTGCGGAGCCTTATTACGTTACCTACGAATATTCCGCATCTCAACAAAACAAACCTATTCACTTAACTACGCACAGCGGTCAAGAATTTGACCTTGTTTTAAGCGGGAAGTTAAAAGTTCAAGTAGGCGAACACACGGAAGTTTTAGAAGAAGGGGATAGCATTTATTATAATTCTTCAATTCCACACGGCATGATAGCAATCGGTGGCGAAAATTGCACGTTCGTTGCGGTAGTTATGTCTGGCGAACATGCTGAAGAAACGACTGTTAGAAAAAGCGTAATAAGCGCTAAAAAGAGCGAAAATCTAGTTTGCGAAAAATTTCTTGATATAAAAGAAAACGAAAATGGCGAACTTGAAAGCATTAACTTTAAAAATACTGACACGTTTAACTTCGGCTTTGACATCGTTGACGAAATCGCCGAAAAATATCCCGATAAACTTGCAATGCTTCATCTTGATAAAAACAAAGTTGAAAGAAAGTTTACGTTTAAGGATATAAAGAAAGCGTCTAACCAAGTTGCAAACTACTTCACTTCTCTTGGAATTAAGAGTGGCGACAAAGTTATGCTAGTATTAAAACGTCATTACCAATTTTGGTTCTGTATGGTTGCGCTTCATAAACTTGGCGCGGTTGCAATTCCCGCCACTAACCAACTTAAAGAACACGACTTTGAATATAGATATAATTCAGCGGGTGTAAAAGCAATCGTATGTACTGCCGACGGCGATACTTATACCTATGCTCAAAGTGCTGCGAAAAATTGCCCTGCTGTTGAAAAACTTATAATGGTTGGGGGCGCAAAAGACGGCTGGCTTGATTTTGATAAAGAATATAAACTTTTCTCAAGTAAATTTGACCGCCCCGAAGACTGCTCTAGCGGTGACGAATCCGCCCTTATGTTCTTCACTTCGGGTACGACCGGCAATCCCAAAATGGCGTCGCATAAACACACTTACGCTTTAGGCCACTACGTAACGGCTAAATACTGGCATTGTTGTGAGCGTGATGGCTTGCACCTAACTATTTCAGATACCGGTTGGGGTAAGTCTTTATGGGGTAAACTCTACGGACAATGGCTTTGTGAAGGTGCGGTTTTCGTTTACGATTTTGATAGATTTGACGAAAACGACCTACTTCCTATGTTCGCAAAATACAACATTACAACTTTTTGCGCTCCGCCTACAATGCTACGCATGCTTATCCGTGGCGACCTTTCTAAATACGATTTATCGTCAATTCATCATATGACGACGGCGGGCGAAGCCTTAAACCCCGAAGTTTTCAATAAATTTAAGGAAGCAACAGGCCTAGAAATTATGGAAGGCTTTGGTCAAACTGAAACAACGCTTGCTATCGCTAACCTTTACGGCACTACGCCAAAAATCGGCGCAATGGGTAAAGCAAATCCGCAATACGACGTTGACGTAGTTGACGCGGACGGCAATTCACTTCCCGCAGGCGAAGTTGGTGAAATCGTAATTCACACGGACAAAAGTATTCCTTGTGGTTTGTTTAGAGAATACTATCGCGATAGCGAAAGGACAAAAGAAGCTTGGCACGACGGATTATATCACACAGGCGATACCGCTTGGCGTGATGAAGACGGCTTCTTCTGGTACGTTGGCCGTGTTGACGACGTTATTAAGTCAAGTGGTTACCGTATTGGACCTTTTGAAATTGAAAGTGTTATTATGGAACTTCCCTACGTATTAGAATGTGGCGTATCCGCCGTTCCCGACGAAGTTCGCGGTCAAGTTGTTAAAGCAAGCATAGTTCTAACCAAAGGGACAACTCCAAGCGAAGAATTAAAGAAAGAAATTCAAAGTTACGTTAAAGACCACACTGCCCCCTATAAGTATCCTAGAGTAGTAGTCTTCCGCGATGAACTTCCCAAGACTATAAGTGGTAAAATCCAAAGAAACAAACTTTAAACTGCGTGTGGCGTCGTTTACTGTTTAGCGTTTTGACCGCTAGTTGTTAGTTCAAACGAAAAAAATTTATAAATATGTTTGACAGTTTTACTTATATATGTTAAAATACTTTTACGTAAAGACGCCGACGAAGAGTGCTTCAAAACCCGTTTTTAATAGAGAGACGGCGGTTGGTGAAAGCCGTTAAAAACAGTTTGAAGTCTGTAGCTTCCGAGTCGGGAAGAAGAAAAGGTTAACCCCAGTAGAACTTCCCCGTGATTGCCGCGTTAGTGCATAAGCGTTGATGGACGCTGAGTGGCAGTATTACTGCAATTTGAGTGGTACCGCGGGTATAAAATTTACTCGTCTCAAAGTATTTTAACTTTGGGACGTTTTTTGTTTCAACGGAGGATTTATGGAAAGTCTTGATTTAAAAATTCAAGAAATGGCGCGAAGAATTAGGGAACTTCGCGAAATCGTTGGTTTAAGCGTTAGTGAAATGGCTACTAAAACCGACGTTACTGAAGATGAATATATTAAATGTGAAAACGGTCAATCAGACCTTAACTTCGCGTTTATTTACAGATGCGCTGGGGCGTTTGGCGTTGACGTTACGGATATTATTGAAGGTAGCAGTCCTACCCTTAAATCTTACGTTTTAACAAGAAACGGCAAAGGTCAAAAAATAGAACAAGCGCACGGTATGACTTATTATAACCTTGCGCCCAAATTCAAAAATCGTATTGCTGAACCGCTTTACGTTCGTTCTGAATACGACGAAAATGCGCAAAATGCAGAAATAGAACTAACTACCCACGCTGGTCAAGAATGTGACGTCGTTTTAGAAGGTCAACTTAAAATTAAAATCGGCGAACATACCGAAGTTTTAGGGCCTGGCGATAGCATTTATTATAATTCGTCAACTCCGCACGGTATGATAGCAGTTGGCGGAAAAGATTGTATTTTCTATGCAATAGTATTAAATCCTACTGGCGACCCCATACCCGAACTTACTAAAAAACCCGAAGTTAGAAAGGTAACGCCTACAAAGAAAGAAGACAAAAACTACGTTTACAAGAAGTTTATTGATACGGTAGAAGACGAAAACGGCACACCGATTGAAATAAAGTTCAAAAATGACGAAAAGTTTAACTTCGCTTACGATATAATTGATGAAATTGCTAAAAAAGACCCGAGTAAACTTGCTCTTTTGCATATTTCAAGGGACAAGACGGAAAAAAGGTTTACTTTTGGCGAAATCAAAAAACTTTCTTGCCGTTCGGCAAACTACTTTAAGTCTCTTGGTATCAAGAAAGGCGATAGAGTTATGCTAGTTCTTGGTAGGGACTATCAATTCTGGTACGCAATGCTTGGTTTAGAGCGTATCGGTGCGATAGCAATCCCCGCAATGAACCAACTTTTAGACCACGACTTTGAATACCGCTTTAATTCGGCGGGTGTAAAGGCTATTTTATGTTCGTCAAAAGGTCAAGCGGCGGAACAAGTTGATATTGCGGCAAAAAAATGTCCGCAACTTACACATAAAATTATAGTTGGTGGAAAAAGAGACGGCTGGCGCAACTTTGATGAAGAATGCGCTCTCTTTAGTACCCATTGCGATAGAACTGAAGACACCCCTGGTGGCGACGATGCAATGCTCATGTTCTTTACTTCAGGAACTACGGGCTATCCAAAAATCGCAGCACACAATTATAAATATGCGCTAGGTCATTTCCACACCGCAAAATATTGGCACGACGTATCTTCAGACGGCTTGCACTTTACCATTTCAGACACTGGCTGGGCAAAGGCAATGTGGGGTAAATTCTTTGGACAATGGATTTGCGAATGCGCGCTATTCGTTTACGACTTTGATAGATTTAGCGCGTCTGATATTCTTCCTATGTTCGCTAAATACGGCATCACTACTTTCTGCGCACCACCCACAATGCTACGCATGATGGTTAAAGAAGATATTTCTGAATACGATTTATCTTCAATAAGACATATGACTACGGCAGGCGAAGCGCTCAACCTTGAAGTATTTAAGCAATTCAAAGACGCTACGGGTTTATCAATTATGGAAGGTTTTGGTCAAACGGAATCAACGCTACTCATTGGTAACCTTGTTGGCACGCAAACCAAACCCGGTTCAATGGGCAAACCCGTACCCGTTTACGATATAGTTTTATTAGACTCTGACGGCAACCCCGTTGAAGTTGGTCAAACGGGTGAAATTTGTGTTAATACTCAAAACGGCAATCCTTCAGGCTTATTTACTGGTTACTACGGCAATCAAGAAAAAACGGACGAAGTATGGCACGACGGCTATTATCACACGGGCGACCTTGCTTGGCGCGACGAAGACGGCTTCTTCTGGTACGTTGGTAGGGCGGACGACGTTATTAAGTCAAGCGGTTACCGCATAGGGCCTTTTGAAATAGAAAGCGTTATTATGGAACTTCCATACGTTTTAGAATGCGGTGTATCCGCTGCGCCCGACGAAGTAAGGGGACAAGTTGTTAAGGCAAGTATAGTTTTAACTAAAGGCACTACTCCTAGCGAAGAATTGAAGAAGGAAATTCAAGAATACGTTAAAAAACATACCGCGCCTTACAAATATCCAAGAATAGTAGTTTTCCGTGATGAACTTCCAAAAACTACTAGTGGAAAAATTCAAAGGAACAAACTATAAAATGCTTTTAAAACGCGTTACTATTATTTCGGGGCATTACGGCAGTGGAAAAACTAATATTGCCGTTAACCTTGCAATAGGGCTAAAAAAGGAATATAATAAAGTTGCACTTGCAGATATTGATATCGTAAACCCGTATTTTAGAAGTAAGGATAGCGAAAAACTTTTAGCGGAAAAGGGCGTAAAACTTATTTGCTCGCCTTACGCTAACTCTAACGTAGATATTCCCGCGCTTCCGCAAGAAATGTATTCGGTAACAGATGACAAAGAAATGCGTGCTATTTTAGACGTTGGCGGGGACGATAGGGGTGCTTTAGCACTTGGTAGAATTTCGCCTAAAATCATAGAAGAAAATGATTATGAAATGATTTACGTTGTAAACTTTTACCGCCCCTTAACGCAAACGGTAGATTTAGCGATAGAAGTAATGCGTGAAATTGAGTATGCGGGAAAGATTAAGTTTACGTCAATAGTAAACAATTCAAACCTTGGCAAGGAAACAAAAAAGCAAGACGTTTTAGACACCGTTTTGCTCACGAAGGAACTTTCGCTAAAGACGGGCTTACCCGTAAAATTTACTTCGGTAGAAGAAAAATTATATAACGAACTAAAAGATGAAATAGAAAATTTATACCCTATTTCAATGCAGAAAAAACCGTAAAAGGAGAAAATAAAATGGCAGTTTTAACTTTTCAAACGGACAAATGTAAAGGTTGCGGGCTTTGCGTTGAAGCGTGCCCGAAAGGCGTATTAACGCTTGCAACTGATAAAATTAATAAGAAGGGGCATCACCCCGTAGAAGCAGTTGATATGACTAAATGTATTGCTTGCGCTTTTTGTGCAACTATGTGTCCCGACTGCATTATAAAAGTAGAAAGGTAGGAAAAAGCAATGGCTAAAAAAGTTTTAATGAAAGGAAATGAAGCAATTGCCGAAGCAGCCATCATTGCTGGTTGCAGACATTATTTCGGCTATCCTATTACGCCCCAAACGGAAGTTGCCGCATATATGGCTAAAAGAATGCCAAAAATCGGCGGAACCTTCTTGCAAGCGGAAAGCGAAGTTGCCGCAATCAATATGGTTTACGGCGTCGCGTCAACTGGTAAAAGAGTAATGACTTCTTCTTCAAGCCCAGGAATTTCGCTTAAAGGCGAAGGCTTATCTTACCTTGCAGGTGCTGATTTACCCGCACTAGTTGTAAACGTACAACGTGGTGGTCCAGGTCTTGGCGGTATTCAGCCGTCACAATCAGACTATTTCCAAGCGACAAAAGGCGGTGCTCACGGCGATTTCCATATGATAGTTTTAGCACCCGCTTCAGTTCAAGAAATGGCTGAACTTACCGTTAAAGGTTTTGACCTTGCCGATAAATATCGTATGACTACTATGATTTTAGCGGACGGTACTATGGGGCAAATGATGGAACCCGTTTCACTTGAGTTTGAAGTAGCAAAAGAAGTAGAAAAACCTTGGGCAGTAACGGGAACTAAAATGGAAAGAAAGCACAATATTATAAATTCGCTTTTCTTAAAACCCGAAGAACTTGAACGCACTAACTTTGAAAGATTTGCTCGCTATAAAGTAATTGAAGAAAACGAAGTTATGTACGAAGAATACCTAATGGACGACGCTGAAATTTGCGTAACGGCGTTCGGTATTGCGTCAAGAGTTGCTAAAAACGCCATTGACGAAGCAAGAAAACAAGGCGTAAAGGTTGGTTTAATTAGACCTATAACTTTATGGCCATTCCCTTATGAAGTGTTTAAGAAGACTGCTGATAAAGTAAAAGCATTTATTTCAGTAGAACTTTCTATGGGACAAATGATTGAAGACGTACGCCTTGCCGTAGAAGGCAAAGCGCCCGTAACGCTCTGTAATAGAACGGGTGGTATGATTCCTTCGCCCGAACAAGTTTTAGAAGCAATACTTACTGCAAACAAAGGAGGTAATAAGTAATGGAAGTATTCAAAAAGCCTAACGCTTTATTAGACGTACCTATGCACTATTGCCCCGGTTGTACGCACGGCATAGTTCACCGCCTAGTTGCAGAAGTTATAGACGAACTTGGCATTGAAGGCAAAACCATAGGCGTAGCGCCCGTTGGTTGTTCTGTTATGGCGTACGATTATTTTGCTTGCGATATGATTGAAGCGGCTCATGGTAGAGCGCCCGCAGTTGCTACTGGTGTAAAACGTTCTAACCCCGAAAATATCGTGTTCACCTATCAAGGCGACGGCGACTTAGCGTCAATCGGTATGGCTGAAACCGTACACTCTGCTGCAAGAAACGAAAACATTACCGTTATCTTTATAAACAATGCTATTTATGGTATGACTGGTGGTCAAATGGCGCCTACTTCTCTCCCTGGTCAAGTAACACAAACTTCACCTTATGGCAGAGACGTAAACGCTTGTGGCTATCCTATTAAAGTATGCGAAATGCTTTCTCAACTTGATGGCCCCGAATATTTAGAACGTGTTGCAGTAAACAACGTTAAAAACGTTAAAAACGCAAAAAAAGCAATCAAAAAAGCGTTTGAAAATCAAGTGGCTGGCAAAGGTTTTTCACTTATTGAAGTTATTTCAAGTTGTCCTACCAACTGGGGCATGACACCTTCTAACGCTCTTAAATGGATTGACGAAAAAATGATTCCTTATTATCCGCTTGGCGTTTATAAGGATAGAAGCGCGAAATAGGGGGTAGAGATATGAGCACTACGAAATATTTATTTGCAGGCTTTGGTGGGCAAGGTATTTTATTTTCGGGTAAAGTTTTAGCGTATAAAGGCTTAACCGATGGCAAAAACGTTAGTTGGCTTCCGTCTTACGGCCCTGAAATGCGTGGCGGTACGGCAAACTGTAGCGTTATCATTAGCGATACGCCCGTTGGCTCACCTATCGTTAGTAAGCCAGACGTTTTAATTGCAATGAACCTTCCGTCCTTAGAAGCGTTTGAAGACAGCGTTGCAAGCGGTGGTATGATTTTTGTTGATTCTTCGCTAGTTGAAAAGAAAGTAGCAAGAACTGACGTTACTACTTTCTATATTCCCGCAACCCGCCTTGCATCAGACAACGGCATTGCAAAACTTGCTAATATGATTATCATAGGCAAGGTACTTAAAGAAACTAAAGGTTTTGAAAACGAAGAAAGCGTTTTAGAAGCACTTAAAAGCGTAATTTCCGCAAAACACGCAGATATGCTTGAAGTGAACTTAAACGCAATGAAAATCGGTAGAGATTTTTAATTTAAGGAGCAAAAATGGAAATTAAAATTGTAAAAACAACTACTCCAAAAGAAAAACCGGATAGTAGCGTTTTAGGTTTTGGTAAATATTTTACCGACCATATGTTTATAATGGACTATACTGAAGGCGAAGGCTGGCACGATGCTAGAATAGTACCTTTTGGTAATCTTTCAATTCATCCCGCATCAACCGTACTTCACTACGGTGCGGAAATTTTTGAAGGCTTAAAAGCGTATAGAACGGAAAAGGGCGAAATTCAATTATTTAGACCTTTGGAAAACATTAAAAGAATGAATCGTTCGGCAGACCGTATGTATCTTCCGCAAATTCCCGAAGATTTAGCGCTTGAAGTTTTAACGAAGTTTATTGATTGCGAAAAGGACTGGGTTCCAACCGCTAAAGGTACTTCACTTTATATTCGTCCGTTTATGTACGGAAACGACGAACAACTTGGTGTTCACGGCGTTAAAAATGCGACCTTCCTTATTATAACTTCGCCCGTTGGCAGTTATTATAAAGAAGGCATTAACCCCGTAAAAATTATGATTGAAGACCAAGACGTAAGGGCGGTTCGCGGTGGTACTGGTGAAGCAAAATGCGGTGGTAACTACGCTGCAAGTACTAGAGCAGGCGAACGCGCTGCTAAAAAAGGCTATTCACAAGTTTTATGGCTTGACGGCGTTGAAAGAAAGTATATTGAAGAAGTTGGCGCAATGAACGTTATGTTTAAGATTGACGGCGAAATAGTTACGCCTATGCTTTCGGGCTCAATTCTCCCCGGTATTACGCGTAAATCTTGCCTTGAAATTTTAAGGAGCGAAGGCTATAAGGTTAGCGAAAGACTTTTAAGTGTTGACGAACTTATCACTGCTCTAAAAGACGGCAAACTTGAAGAAGCGTGGGGTTGTGGTACGGCGGCGGTAATTTCGCCTATTGGTGAACTTTGCTATCAAGACGTTAAGTATTCAATTAACGGTGGTAAAATCGGAGAAGTGTCTCAACACCTTTACGATACTATTACCGGTATTCAACTTGGCAAACTAGAAGATAAGTATTCTTGGATATATAAAATTTAGGAAAAACCTAAAAAATAATTGACAAAATAACGCGATAGTGTTATATTTTAATAAATTTATATGTAAATGCGAAGAAAAGGTTATTTATTTCGCGGGTAGTATTATAGAGAGTCGGGTTGCTGGAAGCCGATATACGAAGTGTAATAAAGTCTCGCCTTTGAGCAGAATTCCCTAACTAATAGTAAGGAATTACGGCACGCCCCGTTACCAAGGCGAAAGGCTTGATGGAGTCTTATTAAGTGGTTGCTTTTTAAGTAGCAATCAGGGTGGTACCGCGAAGTATTGTCATTTTCGTCCCTGAAGCCGAAAGGCTTTAGGGATTTTTTTATAAAAAGGAAGGTATGATTATGAGAAAAGTAGAAGTTTCAGACGTTACGCTTAAAACTTACGCGCAAGGCGCAACAAAAGATTTATCTTTTAGAGAAAAACTATTCGTTGCAAACAGCCTAGCAAAGGCTGGTGTTGACGTTATAGAACTGCCTGCTTGCCATAATAAAAAAGAAGACGTTATAGTTAATAGAACTATTGCGGAAAGCGTACTTGGCACAATTATAGCCATTGACGCTGGCATAACCGAAGAAGAAATTGCTTTTGCTTACGAAAGCATTAAGAGTGCAAAAAATAAACGCTTACAAATTGCGCTTCCCGTTTCGGTTGTTCAAATGGAATATTTCTATCATGCAAAATCTCCAAAAATGCTTGAAATTATAGACAAAGCGGTAAAATGTGCAAGCACTTTTGATGCCGAAGTAGAATTCATTATGAAAGACGCAACTCGTGCAGAAGACGGCTTTATATTAAAAGCAGTAGAAACTGCGGTAAACGTCGGCGCAAAAATAGTTACCCTTTGTGATGACGAAGGCGAAGGCTATTCTGACGTGTTTGCAGATGCAATAAAAGAAATTAAACAAAACTTTGACGTTAAAGTATTAGTTATGCCGTCAGACAAGATTAAAATGTCGCCTGCTATTGCAATAGAAAGCATTATTGCGGGGGCAGACGGCGTTAAAACGTCAACTACGGGCGAATATTTACCGCTTTCAGTATTTGTTGATGCTATTAGATTTAAGGGCGAATCAATCGGCTTAAAAACGAATATTGATTATACTTTGGCTAAAGAAACTATAAAAGGAATTTCCGCACAAAACGGCAATGCTGAAAAAGAAGTAAAAGTAGGCGAAGCAGGTGCTATTACTTTAGACCAAAACGCTACGGTTAAAGATATTACCGAAATTATTAAGAGATTAGGTTACGATTTGTCTATTAGTGATGCGGGTAAAGTTTACGAAGAATTTGCTAGGGTAAGTGCTAAAAAGGGTGCAATCGGCGAAAGGGAACTTGAAGCAATTATTGCAAGTACCGCAATGCAAGTTCCGTCAACTTTCCACTTGGTATCATACGTTGTAAACAGCAGTAACGTAATTTCTACCACTGCAAATATCACTCTTGAAAAAGATGGCAAGCAAATGTCTGGCGTAAGCACAGGCGACGGTCCTATTGACGCGTCTTTCCAAGCGATAGAACATATTATAGGTCACCACTACGAACTTGACGACCTTAACGTTCAAGCGGTAACTAAAGGCAGGGAAGCGGTTGGCTCTGCAATAGTAAGACTTCGCGCTGGCGGAAAAATTTATTCTGGTAACGGCGTTTCAACGGACATTGTAGGCGCTTGTATTAGAGCCTTTGTGAACGCTCTTAATAAAATCGTTTATAGCCAATCTAAATAGGTGAAAAAATGAAATTTGTATTTTCAACAAAAAACGTAAACGCTACGTCGTTTATTGATATGTGTAATATAGCAAAAAACTACGGATATTCTGGTTTTGAAATTTTTGACGTAGAAAGTTTTGCTAAAAAATATAATGACGGCATATTTTCGTCAAACCCTGCAGACGCAAAGCGCAAACTTATAAACCGTGCTCTTTCGGTAAGTGCAATTACTTTTCCCGAAATTATTACCGCTAAAACGGACGAGGAAAGTATTGCTAAATACGTAGATTATTCCGCACTTTGCGCGTGTGAAAACGTTATTGTTACTCTTTCTAGTGATATTGAAAAAGAAGATATTAAAAAAGTTTTAACGCCCGCAATTATCGCGTGTGAAAAATTAGGCGTTAACCTTTTAATTGAAACGGCTTTTGCTTACGCTAACACCGAAAAAGTTTTGGAAATAATAAATTATCTTGAAAGTCCACGCGTTGGAGTTGCTCTTAACGTTAGGGAAACTTTCTTTTCGGCAAACGAAATTGCAGATAAGACCATAGCGACGCTTGGCGCACACATTAACTACGTTAAAATAGGTGATAAAAAGGACGGCAAGAACGTTTTAATAGGTGAAGGCGACCTTCCCGTTAGCGAATTTGTATTAGCACTTAAATCACTTAACTATGAAGGATTTGTTGAAGTTAGTTGGAACGACGAAATTACTTCGTACGATATAGTTTTAACGCATTTTATCAACTATATGAATAAACTTTCGGGCGAAGAAACGAAGAAAGAAGAAATTTATTTTAACCGCTCAAAAACGGGTACTTTCCCGTGGGAAAGATATTCGGTATTAGACCTTACTTTTTCTGAAGTTTTAGACGAAGTTGTGTCTAGATATCCAGACCAATACGCGTTTAAATATACTACGCTTGATTACGTTAGAACGTATAAAGAATTCCGTGACGACGTTGATAGGGTTGCACAAGCACTCATATCACTTGGCGTAAAACCGGGGCATCACGTTGCCGTTTGGGCAACTAACGTTCCGGAGTGGTTCTTGACCTTTTGGGCTACGGTAAAAATCGGTGCGGTATTAGTTACGGTAAACACGGCGTATAAAATTCACGAAACGGAATACCTTTTAAGGCAATCTGACACTCATACTTTGGTTATGATTGAAAGTTGTCTTGATAGTAACTATAAAGAAATTATAAGCGAACTTTGCCCTGAACTTAAGAATACTGAAAAAGGTAGTCCTTTGTATAGCAAAAAACTTCCTTTCCTTCGTAACGTAGTAACCGTTGGCTTTGAAATGGACGGAGCGCTCACTTGGGACGAAATGCTTAAAAGAAGTTCGCTAGTTCCAAAAGAAGAAGTTTTAAGAAGGGCAAGCAAGGTTAAACCTAACGACGTATGTAATATGCAATATACTTCGGGAACTACTGGATTTCCTAAAGGCGTTATGCTTACGCACAGAAATATCGTAAACAACGGCAAAATTATAGGTGACCGTATGGATATTTCTACGGCGGATAGAATGATGATTCAAGTTCCTATGTTCCATTGCTTCGGTATGGTGCTTTCAATGACTAACCTTATGACGCACGGCGGAACTATTTGTCCTATGCCGTATTTTTCGCCAAAGTCTTCGCTTGCTTGTATCAATCAAGAAAAAATCACTTGCTTTAACGGCGTACCCACTATGTTTATAGCAATGTTTAACCACGAAGATTTTGCAAAAACTGATTTTTCGTATATGCGCACGGGTATTATGGCGGGTGCAAACTGCCCCGCAGACCTTATGCGCAGAGCGTCAAAAGAAATGAATATGAAAGAAATCATAAGCGTTTACGGTCAAACGGAAGCGTCGCCCGGTTGCACTATGGGTGAAGTCAACGAAGATTTAGACCATAGGGTAGAAACGGTAGGTACGGCTTTCCCTGGCGTTGAGTGTAAAATTATCAATCCCGAAACGGGCGAAGAAGTGCCTAATGGGGAGCAAGGCGAATTCGTCGCTAGGGGCTATAACATAATGAAAGGCTACTACAAAATGCCTAGAGAAACGGCTAACACCATTGACAAAGACGGCTGGCTTCATAGCGGAGATATATGCGTAAAGACGGAAGATGGCTATTATAAGGTTACAGGTAGGCTTAAAGATATGATTATCCGCGGTGGCGAAAACATTTACCCCAAGGAAATTGAAGAATTTATCTATACTCATCCTAAGGTAAAAGACGTGCAAGTAATAGGTGTACCGGACAAGCAATATGGCGAAGAAATTATGGCTTGCATTATCTTAAAGCAAGGCGAAAGTATGACCGAAGAAGAAATGAAAGATTACGTTAAATCGCATATGGCAAGACATAAAGTTCCAAAATATATTGACTTTGTTCCGTCTTTCCCGATGAACGCTGCAGGCAAAATATTAAAATATAAAATGCGTGAAAACGCTGTGGAAAAATTAGGGCTTAAATAAAAATGATTGACCAAAAATTTTATCTAATTGACGCGCATTGTCATATATATCCCGAAAAAATTGCAAGTTTAGCAGTTGCGCATACGGATAATTTTTATAGCGAAAAATCTTGGGGCACGGGGACTACCGACGATTTACTCACCCGCGGGGAAAAGGCGGGGATTGACAAATTTATAGTTCAATCGGTTGCAACCACCCCAAAGCAAGTTAGAAAAATCAATTCGTTTATCGCGGACGAAGTTTCCTTAAATTCAACTAAATTCGTGGGGCTTGGCACTATGCACCCAGAAAGCGACGATATTGAAGGGGACGTTCAAAATTTAATTGATTTAGGTCTTAAAGGCGTAAAAATTCACCCCGATATTCAAGAATTTAACCTTGACCACAAAGGCTATATAAAACTCTACGAACTTTGCTCTAAAGCGGGTTTGCCCGTTTTGATGCATACGGGGGATTACCGATACGACCACTCTAACCCTAATAGACTTGTACCTATGTTAAAGGACTTTCCGCAATTAACTGTTGTCGGCGCGCATTTTGGCGGTTGGTCAATTCAAGACGAGGCGCTAGAAAAACTAAAAGATTTTAATAACTTTTACGTAGACTGCTCGTCAAGTTTTAACTATATGACAAACGAAAAAGCAAAAAGTTTAATTCTTGGCTACGGCGTTGACAAAGTGCTATTTGCTACCGATTATCCTATGTGGGATATGAGTGTAGAAATAAACAAACTACTTTCAATGAATTTTACGGAAGAAGAGTATAAAAAAATCTTTAGCGAAAATGCAAAAAAAGTTTATAAGTTGTAAAAAACGCACCAAAAGGCGCGTTTTTTATTTTAGAAGTTCATCTATAGTTACGTTAAAAGTTTTTGCAAGCGCAACGAGTTCAATATCTGTAACAAACCTTTGCCCGCTCTCTATTCTTTGAATAGCGTTTTTATCTACGTCAATTCCTAAAAGTTGCAACTTGTCTGCAAGAAGTCTTTGAGACATTTTAGGGGTAAAGTTTTTTCTTAATTCATATACTTTTATACCGCATATATTATTCCTACCGTTTTCCGTCTTGTTTTTAAACATAAATTCTCCTTTTGACATTTAGTGCTTGACAAAATAAATTATATTAGTTATAATTAGCAAAAATGACATTTATAAAATGTCAATACAAAGGAGAAAAAGAGATGTTTTGTAACAAATGTGGCAAAGAAATTATGGACGATGCAGTAATTTGCGTTCACTGCGGTTGTGCAGTAAAAAAAGAAGAACCCGCTGCTCCCGCACGCGCGAAGAAAAAACCAAACGTTATGTGTATTGTTGGTTTCGTTTTAGGTTGCGTAAGTTGGCTTTTGGCTCTTTGGGGCACGGTTGCTATAGCAGGTTTAATTTTATCTATCGTAGGTTTAAACCAAGCAAAGAGCAGGGATGAAGGACTAAAAGGTCTTGGAATTGCAGGTATTTGCGTTTCAGCAGTTTCTTTAGCCTACACCGTTTACGTTTTAATAATTGCCGCAATGTTTTTAGGCGCGCTATAATAAACTTATTTAGAGATAAAACCTTTTGCTATATACAAAAGGTTTTTTTATTTTCTTTTTGTAAAATGCATATAAAATAAAAATATTCAATATATTATGAATAATTAAAATATTTGTTAAAAATAATACAAATAAAATATAAATTTATGCAATTATTTGCTTGACTTTAATTTTTTAAAGGAATACAATAAGAATACGAATTAAGAAAAATGCGGAAGGTGAAAATTATGTTAGATAAAAGCAAAATCAAAAAAGTAGTTTTAGCGTATTCAGGCGGATTAGATACTTCAATAATTATTCCTTGGCTTAAAGAAAATTACAACAACTGCGAAGTAGTTGCCGTTTCTGGTAACGTTGGTCAAGCAGACGAACTTGAAGGTTTAGAAGAAAAGGCTATTAAGACTGGTGCGTCTAAATGTTATATTGAAGATTTAACTGAAGAATTTGTTGATGAATACGTAATTCCCACCGTTAAAGCGGGTGCTAAATACGAAGAATATTTACTTGGCACTTCATTTGCACGTCCTATTATTGCAAAGCGTATTGCTGAAATCGCTTTAGCAGAAGGTGCAGACGCTATTTGTCACGGCTGTACGGGTAAAGGTAACGACCAAGTTCGTTTTGAACTTGCTATAAAAGCGTTTGCTCCTAATATGCCTATCATTGCACCTTGGCGTGAATGGACTATAAAGAGCCGTGAAGAAGAAATTGAATATGCCGAAGCACATAACGTTCCGTTAAAAATCAATCGCGAAACCAACTATAGTAAAGATAAGAACTTATGGCACTTATCACACGAAGGTTTAGATTTAGAAGATGCAGGTAACGAACCCTTATACGAAAAGGAAGGCTTTTTAGAAATGGGTGTTTCTCCATTGCAAGCACCCGACAAGCCCACCTATATTACTCTTGATTTTGAAAAAGGTTGCCCCGTTGCGTTTAACGGCGAAAAAATGAGTGCGAAAGAAATTATTCTTGCGCTTAACAAAGTTGGTGGCGAAAACGGTATAGGCTTACTTGACATTATTGAAAACCGTCTTGTTGGTATGAAATGCCGTGGTGTTTATGAAACCCCCGGTGGCGAAATTTTATATTTTGCGCACAACTATCTTGAAACTATGTGTTTAGATAAATACACCGCGCACAAAAAACAAGAACTTTCAATCACCTTTGCTGACATAGTATATAACGGACAATGGTACACCCCCTTACGCGAAGCACTTTCGGCTTTCGTTGATAAAACGCAAGAACGCGTTACTGGTAAGGTTAAACTTAAACTTTATAAAGGCAATATTATTAAAGCGGGGGTTTGGAGTGATTATTCACTTTATTCTGAAGAAATAGCAACCTTTGGCGAAGATAACGTTTATAACCAAGCAGACTCTGCTGGATTTATTAACCTTTTCGGCTTGCCGATTAAGGTTCAAGCGCAAGTTGACGCTAAAATTAAAGAAAAACAAGGAAAGTAAAATGGCAAAAATGTGGCAAGGCCGAACGGACGGCATGTTAAGTAAAGAAGCGGATGATTTTAATTCGTCTATATCTTTTGATAGTAAAATGTATAGGCAAGATATACTCGGTTCGGTTGCGCACGCCAAAATGCTTGGCGAAACGGGTATTATATCTAGCGAAGACGCGGAAACTATCGCAGATGGATTACTTAATATTTTAGACGATTTAATTTCGGGCGCGCTAGAATTTAATATGGAAGCGGAAGATATTCATATGTTCGTTGAAGAAGAACTAACTGCGCGCATAGGCGAAGTCGGTAAAAAACTTCACACGGCAAGAAGCCGTAACGACCAAGTTGCGCTTGATTTAAGAATGTATCTTAAAGACGAAAACGCTGAAATTAAAAGCCTTTTATTATCACTAATTAAAGTTATTAGCGAAAAGGCAAGCGAAAATACTGCGACTATTATGCCGGGCTACACTCACTTACAACGCGCACAACCCGTAACTTTTGCGGGGCATCTTCTCGCATACGCGCAAATGTTCAAAAGGGATTACCTAAGGTTAGTTGACGCTACTTCTAGAATGAATTATTCTCCGCTTGGAAGTTGCGCCTTGGCTGGTACTACTTATCCCACTAATAGATTTTCAGTTGCCGAAAAGTTAGGCTTTTTAGGAATTACCGAAAACAGTATTGACGGCGTATCGGACAGAGATTTTTGTGTAGAACTTTTATCTTGCTACTCAATAATAATGATGCACCTATCGCGTTTTTGCGAAGAAATTATTCTTTGGTCGTCGTGGGAATTTAAGTTCGTATCTTTATCAGATGAATTTACCACAGGCTCATCAATAATGCCACAAAAAAAGAATTCGGATATGGCTGAACTAATTCGTGGTAAAACGGGTAGGGTTTATGGCGACTTAATGGCAATACTTACCACCCTAAAAGGTTTACCGCTTGCATATAACAAAGATATGCAAGAAGATAAAGAAGGAATTTTTGACGGCATAGAAACTGTTAAAAAGTGCTTAAAGGTATTTACGCCTATGCTTTCTAGCATTACTGTTCATAAAGAAAATATGTATAAAGCCGCACAAAAAGGCTTTATAAATGCAACTGACCTTGCGGATTACTGCACTAAAAAGGGTATGCCCTTTAGGTCGGCGTATAAAATCGTAGGCGAAATCGTTGCTAAATGTGTAAAGGAAGATAAGGTTTTAGAAGACGTTGAAATAGATGAATATAAACAAATAAGCCCGCTTTTTGAAGAAGATTTATACGAAGAAATATCGCTTGAAACTTGCGTAAATAAGCGCAATTCCGAAGGCGGAATTTCGCCAAACTCTTGCGAAAAGCAAATAAAAACGCTAAATGAATTCATTAAAGAAAACGAATAATTAAAATACCCGCTTTTATATAAAGAGCGGGTATTTTTTTAAGGAAAATAAAATGATTAAGGGCAAAGCCCACTATTGTCTTTGGTTTTTTAGTTGTTTGTAGCGTTAGTGTTAAACCAGTTGCAATTGTTTACCGTGGTAGTTCCAAGCGCTAAAAGAAGAAGTAGTTGCGTGCAAGTTAAAATATTTTTTCCAAAAAGCAAAAATAGTAGCGCGATAAGTACCAAATAGTAAGAATTCATATGCTTTACCCCCTTAATTTTGCAAAATACGCTAAAATATTAGCATACTAGTGTTTTATTTTATGCATTAGGCCTTTAAAATATTTCAAGAGGATTAAATTGCAAAGTAAAAAGGGGATATTTTATGGAAATGCTTATTGATAACAGGCTTCAAGAAATGGTAAAAGATTACGTTCCAAGCGGTGAAATTTTAGACGATTTAGTTTGCTTTTTTACTATTTTTTCAGACTACACTCGTATAAAAATGATATCGGCGCTAGCAATTAGTGAAATGTGTGTTTCAGACCTTTCTAAAGTTTTAGGGCTTAATCAAACTACCGTTTCGCACCAACTACGCTTTTTGAAAAACCTTAATGCCGTAAAAACTAAACGGCAAGGGAAAGTAGTTTTTTATTCGCTTAGAAACGACGCGCTTTCAGACGTGCTTCTTAAGGGGGTAGAGTTTTTAGGCTACTAATATTTTAATTCGTGCTAAATTTGTCAATAAATAAGGGATTAAATAAAGACAAACGAATTTTTTTGTGTTAAAATATTATTATGGGCGTTATAGAAGAAAAATTAAAACTTTTGCCGTCGGACCCCGGCGTTTACGTTATGCTTGGAAAGGACGGGGAAATAATTTACGTTGGTAAAGCCAAAAACCTAAAAAATAGGGTTAGGCAATATTTCCACGCGAGCGTAAAAACGGAAAAAGTTATGGCAATGGTAAAAAATATTACAGATTTTTACTATTACATTACGCCTAGCGAAATAGATGCTCTTTCTTTAGAAAACAACCTAATTAAAAAACATAAACCGCGCTATAATATCTTGCTTAAGGACGATAAAACTTATCCATACATTAGGGTGAATCTTAAAGAAGATTTTCCTACCTTTACCATAACAAGAAAAATAAAAAAGGACGGCGCAAAATATTTTGGGCCGTATATGGGCGGAATATCCGTTTCGTCCGTTTTAGAAACGCTAAATTTGGCGTATAAAATTAGGCTTTGCGATAAAAAACTATCACAAACTAAACCTATTAAGCCTTGCCTAAATTATCACTTAAAGTTATGCGACGCACCTTGCGCTAACTTGATTTCCAAAGAAGATTATCGCGCACAAGTAGAAAAAGCGATAGATTTTTTATCGGGCGAGATTAAGGAAACGGAAAAACTACTGCAAAGCAAAATGCTTTTATGTGCCGAAAAGGAAGAATTTGAACTAGCGCAAAAATACAAAGAAAAACTTTTAGGCTTAAGTAAAATAGGCTTAAAGCGTATAACTTCGCTCAATAAATTTTTAGATGCGGAAGTAATTTCATATGCTACAAACGGGCTATATTCGGCGGTAAACGTTTTGGTCGTTAGAAAAGGCAGAATGCTTGGCGGAAAGAACTATTCTTTTGACGACTGTGCTTTGTCGCCCGCGGACGCGCTTTCGGATTTTATTATGCAGTATTATTCTAGCGGGCTTGATATTCCAGACGAAATAATAGTAAGCGAACCGCTTTTAGACGAACAACTTTTAACCGAATATTTTAAGGAAAAGTTTGATAAAACCGTCTTATTTGTAAACGCAAAACAAGGCGTAAGAAAGCAACTTTTAGATATGGCTACTTTGAACGCTGAAGAACACTTAAGCGTTGCGGTTGATAAAATTAAACATAAAAACGATATGACGATTGACGCTTGCGGTAAGTTAAAGGAAAAACTATCGCTTAAAAACTTTCCAAAGCGCATGGAATGCTACGATATATCTAACGTTTCAGGAACGGATAGCGTAGGCAGTATGGTCGTGTTTATAAACGGCGTGCCGGAAAGAACAGAATATCGCAGGTTCAAGATTAAAACGGTTGAAGGCGCTAACGACTATAAAAGTCATCAAGAGATGATGAGTAGGCGACTTGATAAACTTTTAGATGGGGACGAAAAATTTTCTAAACCCGATTTAATGATTATTGACGGCGGAAAAGGTCAACTTTCTTCCGTTTTAGAAATATTTAGAGAAAAAGGCATAGAAGATATTGACCTAATTGCGCTTGCCGAACGCGAAGAAGAAATATTTTTGGTTGGAAAAAGCGAACCCGTAGTTTTAGAAAAACGTGATTATTGCTTAAAAATGCTTCAACGTATTCGCGACGAAGCGCATAGGTTTGCTATAAATTATCACCGCGAACTTCGTGGGAAGCGCGCACTATCTTCAGTGCTTGACGGCGTAAAAGGGCTAGGCAAAATAAAGAAGAAAGCACTACTAGATAAGTTTAAGGATTTAGCGGGCATAGTAAAGGCTAGCGAAGAAGAACTTATGATGGTAGAAGGAATTGGTAAAGTTCAAGCAAAACTTATAATAGAGTTACTCGCAAAGGAAGGATTAAGATGAAATACGACTTGTTTATATCAGATTTTGACGGAACACTGGGTTGTGTTCCTGATTATATTGAAGAAGGAACTGTAAAAGCAATTAAAGAGTTTCAAAAAAAGGGCGGAATATTTACTATCGTTACAGGCAGGTCGTTTGCATCAATTAGGGGAATTTGCTTAAAGTACGGCTTGAAAGGTAAAATCGTTGGTTTTCAAGGTGGAACGATTGCCGATATAGAATCTGGGAAAATCTATATGCAAGAAGGTCTTTCTTGTGAAACTGCACTTAAAATTTCACAAACGCTTGATGCCGACGGGGTGGATATAGTAGCGTGGATTGATGACGTACTCTACTATTCTAAGATTACTGGCTACGTTAAAGTTTTCGTAAGTGATGAAGGCGTAATTTGTAAAAAAGTAGATAGCGTTACTGAAACCATTAGAAAAATCGGTAGGCCAGTAAACAAGGTGTGTGGTTTTCACGAAAATGATGCTAGCGAACTAGTGAAAAAGTATGCTAATAGTTTTGGAAATGGCGTAATCGTAAATAGTGGTGCAAAGCGTTTAATAGAGTTTATCAACTCTAAATACAACAAAGGTTCTGCTGTGGAATTTTTATCAAAGGAATTTAATATTCCGTTTGAAAAAATCATAGCCGTCGGGGATTCTACTAATGACTTGCCACTTATGGACAAGCGTTGGCACGGGGTTGCAGTAGGCGATGCGTCGCAAGAACTTAAAGAAAATGCCAAAGAAATAACTGTATCGTTTAAGGAAAATCCGATAAAACATTTATTAAACAAATATTGTCTTAAAGATTAGATAGGTAAGAAATGACAGAAGAAATTATGAACGAATTAGAAATAAGAACTCTCCCAGTAATAGCGCTTCGCGGAAAAACGCTTTTCCCAAAAACGCTACTTAACTTTGACGTGGGTAGGCCGAAATCAGTTTTAGCGGTAAGCAAGGCGTGTGGCGATGAAAAATTAATTTTTATCGCACCGCAAAAGAAAGCGTTTATTGACGCGCCCGCAAAAAAAGATATTTTAGAATACGGCGTAGTTGCCCGCATTAAGCAAGTTGTTAAAATTCCAGGGGATTCTCTAAAGGTAAGCGTAGAAGCACTTTATAGGGCAAAAATCATAGAGTTTCAAAACACTATTGATTACTTTTCGGCTACGGTAGAAAAAGCGCCGTATATTGACGGCGAAGATAAAGCGTTTACTGAAGCGACTTTCCGCGTGGCAAAAAAGGCGTTTTTAGATTTTGCTAACTTTGAAAAAAGAATAGGCAAGGAAGTTTTAGCGACCATTTCTGCGCTAGATAATCCTAACGAATTTATTGATAACGCTATATCGGTTGTAAACTTTAAGGAAGAAATTAGCCACGAAATGCTTATTACTTCTTATACTGACCAAAGACTTGTTGACTTTTCTAAACTTTTTTCTAAAGAACTTGAACTTTTGAAAATAGAAAAGAAAATTTCGGTAAAAGTTAGAACTAATATTGATAAAAGCCAAAAAGAATATTATTTAAGAGAGCAAATTAAAGCAATTCACGAAGAACTTGGCGATAACGAAGACGATACTGAAGTTTTAACCAAAAAAGTTTTGGCAAAAAAACTTCCCGAAGAATTAGAGAAGAAGGCTCTTAAAGAAATTGAAAGACTACAAAAAATAAATCCGTCTTCTCCAGACTATTCTATAATTCTAAACTATTTAGACTGGATTTTAGAAATGCCTTTCGGCGTTTATACTAAAGATACCGAAAGCCTTTTAGACGCTAAAAAAGTGCTAGACAAAGACCATTTCGGGCTTGAAAAGGTTAAACAAAGAATAGTTGAATACCTTGCGGTATTAAAACTTACTCAAAAAATAAAAGGACCTATCTTATGTTTCGTTGGGCCTCCAGGGGTAGGTAAAACGTCTATCGCATCATCAATAGCAAGGGCGCTAAATAGAAAATTCGTCCGTATGAGCCTTGGCGGTGTAAAAGACGAAGCGGAAATTAGGGGGCATAGAAAAACCTACGTCGGTGCAATGCCGGGTAGAATAGTCACTGGGCTTAAAAACGCAGGCTCATCTAATCCCGTATTCTTGCTTGACGAAATTGATAAACTATCAAGTGATATTCACGGCGACCCTGCTAGTGCGCTTTTAGAAGTTTTAGACCCCGAACAAAACGTTTCGTTTAGAGATAGGTATTTAGAAGTGCCCCTAGACCTTTCAAAAGTTATGTTCATAACTACGGCAAACTCATTAGACACTATTCCGTATCCGTTACTTGACCGTATGGAAGTAATAGAAATAAACGGCTATACCGACGAAGAAAAACTTCAAATTGCAAAGAAATATTTAGTTCCAAAACAAACGCTTGCAAGCGGACTTAAAGCCAAGAATTTATTGATTAAAGACGACGCTATTAAAGAAGTTATTGAAAGTTATACTTTGGAAGCGGGCGTTAGAAATTTAGAACGCGAAATAGGTAGTTTGATTAGAAAAATTGCAACGCGTTTTGCTGAAGACGAGAATACTAAAAAGCAAACGGTAAAACGTGAAGACGTTTCTAAATATCTTGGAATAAAGAAATATTTAAGAGATAAAGCGCTTGAAAGTGACGAAGTTGGCGCTGCAACAGGGCTTGCGTGGACTAGCGTTGGCGGTACTACTTTAACTATTGAAGTAGGTATTATGCACGGCAAAGGCGAAATACTGCTTACAGGTAAACTTGGCGACGTTATGAAGGAATCCGCACGCGCAGCACTAAGTTATATTCACTCTAACGCCCTTAAATACGGCATTGACGAAATGCTTTTTGAAAAGCGTGATATTCATATTCACGTACCCGAAGGCGCAACGCCAAAAGACGGGCCGTCGGCAGGTATAACTATGGCTACCGCCATACTTTCCGCGCTCACCCAAAAACCAGTAAAGAAAAGTATTGCAATGACGGGCGAAATTACTTTAAGGGGCAAGGTTTTAGCAATAGGCGGGCTTAAGGAAAAGGCACTTGCCGCTTATAGACAAGGAATTGTTGATATTATTATTCCAAAAGCAAACGAAAAGGATATCGTTGATATCCCCGAAGAAATAAGAAAGGAGATAAACTTTATAACCGCTGAAGACGTTGATACCGTTTTTGAGCGTGCTATAAACCTATAAGAGAAATGGTCATTAAAAACGCAAAGTTTATTACTAGCGTTGCTGAATCTAGTAAAATATTAGAGTCTAATAAGCCGATTGTTGCGGTTTCAGGGAAATCTAACGTTGGTAAAAGTTCAATCATCAATATGCTTGCGGGGCAAAAAAAACTTGCAAGAACTTCGGTAACCCCAGGTAGAACAAGGCTTATAAACTACTTTGACTTTGAAAGTTTTGTTCTTTGTGACCTTCCGGGCTACGGCTTTGCGAAAGTCGGCAAGGAAGAAAAGGCAAAGTGGGGAAAACTAATGCAAGACTTTTTGGTGTCAGGTAAAATTGATTTAATTATTCAACTTGTAGATATTCGCCACGACCCCACCGAAGACGATAAAATGATGGTAAACTTTTTGTACTTTTACAGGTTGCCGTTCGTAATAGTTGCTACTAAAGCGGATAAACTTCCAAAAACCAAAATTAAACCAAGGCTACTTGACATTGCGTCTAAACTTAAAGTTGGCGTTAATGATATTACCGCAACTTCCGCGGAGAAAGGTCTTGGCAAAACTGAAGTTTTAGATATTATAGAAAAATTTATTACTAAAGAGTAGGTCTAATATGAGCAAGAAAAAGGATATTAAGAATTACTTTATAGTCGTTTTTATGGCTGTGCTAATGGCGTTTTCATACGCGCTATTTATCGTTCCTAATAACTTCGCGCCAGCAGGACTTAACGGTATAGCAACTATGGTGCAATACAAGTTAGGATTTAGTATAGGTTACTTTTCGCTAATAATTAACGTACCGCTTTGTATATTCGCGTTTCTTACAGTCAATCGTAACTTTGCAATAAAAACTTTAGTATTTTCGCTTTGTTATTCTTTTTCATACTTATTATTACAAAGAATAGATTTAACTTCTTTCGTTTACGACGCTAATAATATTGATACGATTTTTCCGTGTTTAGTGGCGGGCTTAATTAACGGCTTTATCTACGGTATGTGTTTTAGGGCGAATTCTTCAACGGGCGGTAGTGATATCGTTGCAAAATTCGTCAGCAAGAAAAAGCCGTCGTTTAATTACTTTTGGGTAATGTTTTTAATTAACGCGGTAGTAGCACTCGTTTCTTTCTTCGTTTACGGACAAGAAGTTGACGGCAAAATGGTGTACAATTATAAACCAGTATGCCTTTGTATTATTTATTGTTTCTTAACAAGTTTTATAGGCAACTATATACTTAAAGGTTATACGTTAGCGTATAGGTTTGTTATCGTTACAAGCCATGCCGACGAAATTGAACAAGAAATAATTACAAAATTAAAACACACGGCAACTAGAGTAAAGGCGCAAGGTAGTTACTCTCACAAAGATAAAGACATGCTCATTTGCATAGTAAATAAGCACCAACTTGTTGACTGCAAACATATGCTTATGAAATACGATAGCACCTTTATTACTATTGACCCCATAAGCGAAACTTTAGGCAACTTTAAGAAAATAAAATAAAAAGAAGAAAAGCGTTAGATTTTTTCTAACGCTTTATTTTTTTAAATTACACTATTGACACGTAAAATCTCATATGTTATAGTGAATACAAGAATAAACTGACTTATTTTGTGTGGCTTGAGTTTTAATATATTCTAATTATATAAAACGAAAGCGCCGTTATTTGGCGACTTTTAATTAAAAAGATTTTAGGCACGTTGAGTAATGGCATAGGCATTATTCGGCGTGCTATTGTCATTTTTAAGGCGCTTAAAGAATTTTATTAAAATAACTATAAAAGTTTTATATCATCAAGGATTAAAAATAAAGGAGGAAAATTATGGCTAGAAAATTAAAAGTGTGTTTGATTACTTTTATTTTTATTTTTTTGGTTTTGCCGTGTTTCTTTTTTGGTTGCAATGATAATGATGATTACCTTACGACGAGTAATGGTGATGGTAGTTTGTCTTTCGACGGATATAATGGGCAATATGAAAATTCAATATTCTATATTCCCGAAACTATTAACGAAAAACCAGTTACTGAAATTACTGCATTTGATTTTAAAGATAAAACTGGTATTGTGGAAATTGTACTGCCTAATACAATCAAAAAAATATCGGCATACGCTTTTTCAGGGCTTGAAAATTTAACAACAATTTCGTTTTATGGGAACGAAGCACCGCAGTTAGAAGGAATAGGTTATGGCGCATTTGAAGGATGTGAAAATCTTACTAAATTTAATTCTACAAGTGCGGGAACGCTTGATATGCCAGCAAGCGTTGAATTTGTAGATTGTTATGCTTTTTATGGAACTGGCTTTACGACGATTAATCTTGGGGCAAATATAGATTATATTGGCGAAGTAGCGTTTTCAAATATTGCTGGTTTAACTAATATATCGGTAAGTGGCAATTCAACTTATTTTAGTAATGATGGTGCATTATTCAATTCTGACGGATGTCTTATGCAATATCCAGTGGGAAAGCCTGATACAAGTTATGAAATACCGTCAAGCGTTTCTAACGTGCCAATAAGGTGTATTTCACAATTTGCATTTATGGGTGAAAACAATTTAACCACCATAAATTTAAACAATGTTATTTCTATTGATTCATATGCGTTTAAGGGATGCACAAGTTTGGCAACTTTTACTAATGCGATAAATATTGAATATGTTAGGGCGTTTGCTTTAGACGATACGCCAATAATGCAAGCAACAGGGGATTTTATAGCGCTAGGTAAAGTGTTGTGTAAATACAAAGGAACGGCTAGCGTGTTGAATACAAATGATTTTCCGACGGGAGTAACTAGAATTTCTTCTAATGCATTTTGTTGTAATGATTATATTGAAAAAATCTATTTGCCTAACAATATAGCCGACATAGACAACAATGCTTTTATAGATTGTTCTAACTTGGAAGAAGTAATTTATTACAACGCGGTGCTACCTAGCGTTCAAAATTCTTCGTTTGTTGCTCTATCTAATACATTTAAATTTTATTGTAGGAAGGCGTTGATAGATTCTTTAAGTTCTAGTAATAATTGGTATAATAATTGGTATAATCAAAGGGAGATATTATCGCCAATTTCAACGGAAGTTTATTTTGAAGATATAGATAAACACGTTACGTTTTATTATGGCGAAAATATACAATTGCCTACCGAAGAACTATCTGACAAATATATACTTGGTTGGTTGAGAGTAAACGAGAGCACAAATGAAACCTACGGAAATTATTTAACATCTAGCACGTGGAATGAGACAGCGCCTACTGCAATTTATAGAGCAGATGCAATAATTGTAGAAAATTATACTGTTAATTTTTTTAATGGAGATGAAAGGATTGGAGCTTTTAATATTTCAACGGGCGATGAGTTCTCAATAACACAAACTGGCTATACAATTAATGGTAATACACGTGAATTTACAGGTAAATTCAAAATGCACAATTGTGCTTATGGCAATTATTACGGCTCGCCGATAATTGATAACGTTACTGTGGCAACGTTTGAAGGCTGGTCGCTTAACGGCGAAATGCTTTCAAATTCGGGTGAGTGGGGGACCTATAATAAACCAATATTAAACGCTTATGCGGTATGGGCACCAATTAACTTCAGTATTGTGTTAAGCGATGGTTATTCCGGCAATATTATTCAAGAAGACGTCAATTTCTTTGATGGATTTACCTTGCCGACTTTAAGTAGAGATGGCTATGAGTTTAAGGGTTGGGAAACAAGTGATGGTTTTATCTATAAAGGTGGCACAACGTTTAATCCTATTAAAAATACTGAATTAATTGCAAAATGGAAAGAAATTTGGTAGAAATAAAATAAAAAAGGCTACGCCGTCGGCGTAGCCTTTATCTTTTAATTATTATAAATTTTCGGGGTGAATAACTTCTGCTAGGAAGGGAAGTTCTCTATATTTTTGAGCGTAGTCTAATCCGTAGCCGATAACGAAACCGCAATCAATATCAAAACAAACGTAGTCAACTTTAACGTCAACTTCGCGTCTTGTTTCTTTATCAAGGAAAGAACAAATTTTAATAGTTGCAGGGTTCTTTTCTTTTAAGAGTTTAATAAAATAAGCAAGCGTTTTTCCGCTGTCTACTATATCTTCAACTAGTATTACGTCTTTTCCGTTAATATCTGCGGTGATGTTAGATATTAGTTCCATTTCGCCACTGTCCATACCGTTTTTATAACTAGAAAGCCTTGCAAACTCTATTATAACGGGTGTGGTCATATTTCTAGAAAGGTCACTAAAGAAGTAAATTGCACCTTTAAGCATACAAATCATTACGGGCGTTTTGCCTTCGTAATCTTTTGAAAGGGTTAGGGCAAGTTCCTTAACTCTTTTTTCTATTTGTTCTTTTGTTAGAATAACTCTGTAATCGCCTGTGTTCATAATTTTTCCTATTCTTTAGTTATTTTTGCGACGTTTTTAGTCGTTTCGTCTATTTTTATTTGCTCGGCAATCGCAACGCCAAGTACGGCGTAAACTACGCTTTCTACTGCTATTACTAAAAGATTTTCTCTTTTTGTAAGCGGAATTTTCTTTTCGCAAAGAAAGTCGCTTAAGTTCTTCGTTTTGCCATTTACAGCCTTAAACGTGTCGCCGTCCTTTTTTGTTCTAATAACCGCATTAGCAGGCACTTTGTCAAAGTCAAAGTATAGCCCGCTTTTAAGGTCAGCGATATTTTTATCGCAAACCGAAAGAGTATAACTTTTTTTGCCGTGATTAAAACTTGTTAGCGAAAACGGTATTTCAAAAGCAGTAAATTCGCTTGTCTTATAAAAGGTGAGGTGGTCGTATTCTTTAACGGCTTTAATACCAAAGAGCAAATCAATGCTCTTGCCCGTTTGGTTTTTAGATAGGGCAAAGGCGTCGTCAATATGCTTTTTCTCCCAGTCCTTTTTAACGCCTAAACTTTTAAGCGCAAGAATAACCGCGCGGGAGAAAATCGCTTTTTCAAGAGGCAAAGAGATTTTAACCTTATCGCCGTCTATCGTTACGCTTTCTTTGGCTTTAGAGATAAAATATTCTTCGTCTTCACGCACAGTAAGGGATAAGCGATATAAACTCTTTTCGTAGTTAGGGAAAGCCTTCTCTATGGTGGGAAGTATATTTTTTCGTATATAATTCCTAGTATAACTTTCGTCAAAGTTCGTTTCGTCGGTTACGAAAGGTATATCGTTTTCCTTAATATACGCGTTAATTTCTTCTTTAGAAACGGAAAGAAACGGGCGCACGATATTTTCTCTATCCTTAATGCCCGTAAGTCCATTTAGACCTGCGCCCCTAAAAAGATTAAACAAAACGGATTCCGCATTGTCTTTAAGGTGATGTGCGGTGGCAATAAGGTCGCAATCCCCATTTTTTAGTGCTTTTTCAAAGCAAGAATATCTTAAAATCCTAGCGCTTTCTTCTAGGGAAAGTTTGTTTTCCTTTGAGTAAGCAATACTGTCAACGCTAAAAGAAAGTAAGGGGATATTATGCTTTTCGCAATAATCTTTAACGAAAGCGGTGTCGCTAAAAGATTGCTCTCCGCGAATGCCGTGTTCAACGTTTATGGCTTTAAGATTAAAAGAATAAACGTCTTTGGCGTTATATAGGTAATTGAGTAGCGCCATAGAATCACTTCCGCCCGAAAGAGCAACGGCAAGGGTTTTATTCTTAAACGCGCTAAAATCAAAATCAACAAGCATATACATATTGTAACAAAAGAGAACAAAAAATACAAGACAATAGGCAATATAATTTTATAAAAATAGGTTAATATTGTTGACAAATTTTTTTCAATGTTATATTATAGTTAAGCAAAAAAGAAAGCACATCGCGGGATGGAGCAGCTAGGTAGCTCGTCGGGCTCATAACCCGAAGGTCGTGAGGTTCAAATCCCACTCCCGCAACCA
>JAZOST010000021.1:0-10101 GCA_045657285.1 Christensenellaceae bacterium | reverse complement strand
CGGCGTGTACTGGCTCATTATATTGATAAAGGCCTTATCCTTAAACGGCTTAAACCAGTCAATAATTTTTTTGCTATCGCTAGTGTTAAGTGGCAAAACTAAATGCCTAATAATAGTTCCGCTTTTTATCAGTCCGTTTTCATCAAATATAAGCGGTTTATTCATCATAAGTTTTATAGAAGCACTTGCTTTTTCAAAGTAATTTTTCTTTCCAGAATATTTAAGTGAAACTTCAGGGGAGAAGTACTTTAAATCGGGAAGATACACGTCAATATACGGGTCTATATTTTTAAGGATAGATAGTTCCTCATACCCGTGAGTATTATAAACGATAGGAATATTTGGTTTGTAAATTTTTAATGCTTTAATAATTTCGCTTGAGTAATGCGTAGGGTTTACAAGGTTAATATTGTGCGCGCCTTTTTCTTCAAGTTCTCTAAAAATTTCCGCTAATCTTTCGGTCGTAATTTCTAAACCGCGTTTGTTTCTTGAAAGTTCAAAGTTTTGGCAAAAAACACACTTTAGAGAGCATCCCGAAAAGAATATCGTGCCAGAGCCGTTAGTTCCCGAAATACAAGGTTCTTCGTAGGGGTGAAGATAATATTTTGCAATTTTAATAGCGTTTGTTACTCCACAAAAACCTAGGTTTTCGTTTCGGTTAACGTTACAATTATTTGGGCATAAATTACATTTATTCAAGTTCAAACGCTCCCGTGTAAAGTTGATAATATTTGCCTTTTTTGTCAATTAATTCTTTGTGAGTACCGCGTTCAATAATTTCGCCTTTTTCAAGAACCATAATAACGTCCGAATTTTGTACGGTTGAAAGTCTATGTGCGATAACGAATACCGTTCTACCTTCCATAAGCCTATCCGTACCTTTTTGAACAAGTGCTTCAGTACGCGTGTCAATAGAAGAAGTTGCTTCGTCAAGTATCATAACGGGCGCGTCTTTAACGGCAGCGCGCGCGATTGATAAAAGTTGGCGTTGACCTTGCGAAAGGTTTCCGCCATCCGCCGTAAGCATAGTATTATAGCCGTCGGGAAGTCTAGAAATAAAGTCGTCGGCATAAGCGAGTTTTGCGGCGTTTATACATTCTTCGTCAGTGGCGGAAAGTCTGCCGTAGCGGATATTTTCCATAACCGTTCCGGTAAATAGGTTAGTGTCTTGTAAAACTATACCAAGTGAACGTCTTAAATCGGCTTTCTTGATTTTATTTATGTTTATGCCGTCGTATCTAATTTTGCCGTCAGCAAAATCGTAGAACCTATTTATAAGGTTAGTAATCGTAGTTTTACCCGCACCCGTCGCACCAACGAAAGCAATTTTTTGACCGGGAGTAGCGTTTAGTGAAACGTCTTTAAGAACTATTCTTTCAGGGATATAGCAAAAGTCAACGTTAAACATTTGAATATCGCCCTTTAGTTGTGTGTAAGTAATAGTGCCGTCCGCTTTATGTGGATGTTTCCAAGCCCATTTACCAGTGCGTTCTTCAGTTTCCGTGATAACGCCGTTTTCGTCAATATTACATCTAACAAGGGTAACGTAGCCATCGTCAACTTCAGGTTCTTGGTCCATTAAATCAAACAACCTTGATGCGCCTGCAAGCCCCATTACGATAGAGTTTATTTGTTGTGATGATTGTGAAACGTTTGCGGTAAATTGTTTAGAAATAGGCAAGAAAGCAATAGTGGTAAGTAGTAACGATATTGTTCCCGTTTCGGTATATAAGGGGTCAAAGCCTGTAAAAATACCGCCGATAGTAAGGTTTCTAACGCCAAGCGAAACTAAAAGCCCGCCAACAAACGCTAAAAATACGTAAAGGAAATTACCTATATTACCCATAATAGGCATTAAGATATTAGCAAAGGTGTGAGCGCTAGTAGCGTCTGCGCAAAGTTTTTCATTTTTCTTGTCAAAATCTACTTTTGCTTGTTCTTCGTGGCAGAAAACTTTAACTACTTTTTGGCCGTTTATCATTTCTTGAATAAAGCCTTCTTCTTCGCCTAAAGATTGTTGTTGGCGCATAAAGTATTTAGCACTATTACCGCCTATTTTTTTAGTTACAAGCGTCATAATAAATACGCCGAAGAACATAACAAGTGAAAGCCAAATACTAGACGTAAACATAATAACAAGCAATGTAACAAGGCTTATACAAGTAGAGTAAAGGTTTGGTATGCTTTGAGAAACAAGTTGGCGAATAACGTCCGTATCGTTTGTATAAGAACTCATAATATCGCCCGTTTGGTTTGTATCAAAGTATCTAATAGGTAGGTTTTGCATTTTATCAAAAACCGAAGTTCTAATTTGGTGTAAGAAATTTTGCGTAACCGTAGCCATAACCCTTTGCTGAATAAGGTTGCAAAGAACGTTAGTCATATATACCGCGCCCATAACTACGAAAATAGTTACAAGACCTTTAATAACGTAATCAAGCCCGTAACTGATACCAAGGTCAATATGGACAAGAAGTTGCTTTAAGAAAAGCGAAGATGCAACGCCCGTTATAGCGCTTAAAGTTAGACAAGTAAAAACAACGAACATCAATTTTTTATTTCCAAGGAAAAGGAATTTTAGAAGTCTTTTAAGAGTACCTTTTTTTGCTTTTGGTCTTGGACCGCCTTTCATACCGCCTTTAGGACCGCCGTGCATACGGGGCATAGGAGCCATTCTAGCCATTGTTATCACCTGCCTTGTTTTGAGAGTAGTAAAGTTCTTGGTAAATAGCGTTGTTTTCAAGCAACGTATCGTGATTGCCGACGGCGGTTAACGTGCCGTTGTCCATAATAAGAATTTTATCCGCGTCTTGAACTGATGCAACCCTTTGAGCAATAATAATCTTTGTCGTTTCGGGTATATATTCCTTAAATGACTTACGAATAAGCGCGTCAGTCTTTGTGTCAACCGCTGAAGTTGAGTCGTCAAGAATAAGTATTTTTGGTTTTTTAAGCAATGCTCTTGCGATACAAAGCCTTTGTTTTTGACCGCCAGAAACGTTTACACCGCCTTGTTCAATTCGTTTGTCAAGTTTAAAGTTTTCAATTTGGGCAAGTTTAAGAGCGGTTATAATTTCTTCGTCGCTTGCATTTTCGTCGCCCCATTGCATATTTTCTTTTAGCGTTCCAGAAAATAGAACGTTCTTTTGGAGTACCATGGCAACCGCATCACGAAGGGTGTTTAAGTCGTAATCTTTAACGTTAACACCCGAAACTAAAACTTCACCTTCGCTAACGTCGTAAAGGCGGGGGATAAGGTTTACAAGCGTACTTTTACTGCTACCCGTACTACCTAGAATACCAACCGTTTCGCCACTTTCAATTTTTAAGTTTACGTTGTCAAGAGCAAATCTTTCGGCATTACTAAAATACTTAAACGAAACGTTTTTGAATTCAATAGAGCCGTCTTCTACTGAAGTTTTAGCATTTTCAGGGGAAACTATGGTGTTTTCTTCGTTAAGTACTTCGGCAATACGTTTTGCACATACAGAAGACATAATTAAAGTAACCATAATCATTGAAAGCATCATAAGGCTCATAAGCATTTGGAAGGAATAAGTCATAAAACTTTGAAGTTCCGTCCATTTCATAAGTTCTCCTTTTGATTTTATAATGAGCATTGAGCCGAATACGTATATAGCAATAAGTCCCGAATACGCGCAAAAATTCATAAGAGGGCCGTTAAGCGCTATAATTTTTTCGGCTTTAGTAAAGTCTTTTCTAACTTCGTTTGAAGCATTTTCAAATTTCTTTTTTTCGTAGTCTTCTCTGACGTAAGATTTAACTACGCGCATACCTTTAATGTTTTCTTCAACTGATTCGTTAAGTTTATCGTATTTCTTAAAAATTTTATTAAAGAAAGGAACGGCCTTCATCATTATAAGAATAAGCCCCGTAGCAAGAACTGGGGTAGTTGCAAGGAAGATGAGAGCAATTCTAGAGTTAAGCGTAAACGCCATAGTCATTGAGAATATAAGCATAAACGGTGAACGAATTGCAGTTCTTATAAGCATCATGTAAGACATTTCAACGTTAGAAACGTCGGTTGTTAGCCTAGTAACTAAACTTGACGACGAAAACTTATCAATGTTAGAAAATGAAAAGCCTTGAATTTTATAAAATAAATCTTTTCTTAAGTTTTTTGCAAAACCGCTACTTGCAACTGCGCAAAATCTGCCCGCAAGAGCGCCACAACATAACGAAAGGAGTGCAAGAAAAATAAGTAATCCGCCAAATTTTAGAACTTCGCCCATAAGCGCGTCTGTCGGAACGGTATTTATTTTTCCTAAAAGCAAAGTCATAACGTATGGAATAATACATTCAACTATAACTTCTAAAGCAATAAAAATCGGGGCAAGAATAGAAGGTTTTTTATACTCTCTTACCGATTTTAATAAACATTTCATACTGGCGATATAGCCATTTTTATTTTTAGTTTTAGTCTTCATTAATTTTGCTCCTTTCTAAATAGGTCAACGATATGCTGTGTGCTTGGAAAAGACATTTGCTTTCTAATTTCTTTGGGTGCTAGAACGTATGAAAGCGTAGTGCCTTGTATAATTGAAAGAATTAAAAGCGCGCAGTCTTTAGGTGGATATTTTTTTGTAAAATAACCTTTTTCTTGACCTTCACTAAAAAACTCTTCAAAGAATATTCTAGGCGGTTTGCCTTTTGGTTTATTAAATGGCGGGGGATTATCTCTATATGCGAATCTTTGCGATATAATAAAGTAGTATTGATATGCAAAGTTTTCGTTGTCTTTAAGTTCAGAAAAAGCGTCGTCAATAATAAGTTTTAATTTTTCGCAGTAATCATCTTTTTTAGATAAATTATCTTTAAGTTTGTTTTTTCTATCGTCGTTTCTAATGGAAATTATATAGTCAAAAATCTCTTTCTTGCTTTTAAAATAATGATAGAAAAGCCCGTGGCTACAATTCGCTTTTTTTACAATATCGTCAACGCTTGCGCCTTCGTAACCCTTTTCGCAAAAAACTTTAAGCGCGGACAGGGTTATTTCATTTTTTCTTTTTTCTTTTGCTGAAAATTTCGGCGTTAAATCACTCATTAAATTCTCCTAATATTGACAAAAAAGTCAACAATAAATATTATATATCTTACTAAAAAATATGTAAAGCAAAATATGCATATTTTTTGAAAATATTGACAAAAAAGTCAATAAAAAATTATTATGCAAAACGTCGGCAAAAAATGCTTAAAAACGCGTGTAATAATTAAAGTTTATAATTGACAAAAAACAGTAATTAGTGTTATAATAACAAATTAGATGGGGAAGTATTTTATCTTTCCGATTTCATGCAAAAAATTTACTACTTAAGTTAAAGGATAATTATGAAAAAGTTTTTTACAAGCGAAAGTGTAACTTCAGGGCACCCTGATAAAATATGCGACCAAATTTCGGATAGAATTTTAGACGAACTTTTAGAGCAAGACCCCTTCTCAAGGGTTGCTTGCGAATGTTCGGTTACTACCGATTTCGTTTTGGTTATGGGCGAAATTACTTCAAAGGCAAAAATTAACGTTAAGAAAATCGTTAAGAAGGTTATAGAAGAAATAGGTTATACTGATAAATCTACAGGATTTTCTTCAAAGAGTGTAAAGGTACTTGTTAAACTCAACAAACAAAGTGCAGATATTGCTATGGGTGTTGATAACGCTTACGATAATACTTGCGTAGGGGATAATTGCGACCTTTTAGATAAAATCGGTGCGGGTGACCAAGGTTTAATGTTTGGTTACGCTTGTACTGAAACGGAAGAACTTATGCCACTTCCTATAATGCTATCGCACAAAATGTGCAAAAAACTTGAAGACGTTAGAAAAGACGGAACTTTATCTTACCTTCGTCCAGACGGCAAAGGTCAAGTTACCGTAGAATATGCTGAAGACGGCACGCCAGCACGTATTGAAGCGGTAGTTCTTTCATCACAACACGACGCGTCGGTAACAACCGAACGTTTGAGGAAAGACCTTAAAAAGTACGTTATTGACGCGGTTATGCCTAAAGAACTTATTGATGATGAAACTAAAATATTCATCAATCCAACGGGTAGATTTGAAATAGGTGGTCCTACGGGCGATTCAGGTCTAACAGGTAGAAAGATTATAGTTGATACTTACGGCGGAAGATGCGCACACGGCGGTGGCGCTTTCTCTGGTAAAGACGCAACTAAAGTTGACCGCTCTGCTACTTATATGGCAAGATACGTTGCTAAAAACATAGTAGCGTCTGGGCTTGCAAGTGAATGCGAAATTCAAGTAGCGTATGCAATAGGCGTTGCAAAACCCGTTTCTGTAAGGGTAAATACTTTTGGCACGGGTAAACTTTCTGACAGCGAAATTGCGGAAATTATCGTTAAGGAATTTGATTTGCGTCCCGCAGGTATTATTGAAAAACTTCGTTTACGCCTTCCCGTGTTCTCAAAGACGGCAAGTTACGGTCATTTTGGCAAACCTTTCTTTACTTGGGAACAAACTGACAAGGCTGAAGACCTTAAAAAGTATTTTAACTAATGAAAATTAAAGAATTCTTCGCTAAATTTTTTGAAAAGTTTTTGTTCGGTACAAAATGGCGTTGTAACCTATGTGGGCGTGAAATTTTTGACGGCGAATATTTTTGCGAAGATTGTATTAAAACACTTCCTTTTAACGACGGCGCAATATGTTCCCATTGCGGAAGAAAGACGATATTGCCCGAAGAATATTGCTTGACGTGTAAAGGCAATTTAACTTCAATAGACAAGGGTAGAAGTTGCTTTAACTACGAAGGTTCGGTTAGGAAACTAATAACGGGCGCAAAGTATTACGGCAAGAAATATCTTTTAGAAGTATTTAGCGAATATCTTTATTCGGTGTATTGTAAAAACTTGTTCGCCGTAGATTATTTGACGTATATTCCAATGACTACTAAAGCCCAAAGGAAAAGGGGATATAATCAGTCAAAAGTTTTATGTGAATTGCTTTCCGAAAAAGTTAGCGTTCCGGTGTTTGACGGTGTAGTCAAGAAAAAGGAAACAAAGCGCCAAGCAAAACTAGATAGAAGTCAAAGGCTTAAAAATTTAGACGGCGCGTTTAGAATAGAAGATAAAAAAGTTATAAAAGGAAAAAGTGTGCTTATCGTTGACGACGTAACTACTACGGGTGCAACGGCTGAAGCAATGGCTAAAAAATTAAAAAGCGCAGGCGCTAGCAAGGTATGTTTAATTACCGTAGCAAGCGTTGGCGTATCAAATAACAAAAAAAAGAAAAGAGGATAAAATCATGGGACTTTTCAGGTATATTTTAGGTGGAGAAAGCAGAAAAAACTTAAAGCGTCTTGATAAGATGGCTGATGAAGTTTTAGCACTTGAAAAAAACTATTCTTCACTTACGGACGAAGAACTTATTGCAAATACTGCAAAATTTAAGGAAAGACTAGCAAACGGCGAAACGCTTGACGATATTTTATACGAAGCATTTGCTGTTGTTAGAGAAGCAGCCTATAGGGTGCTTAAAATGAAGCACTATAAAGTTCAAATTATCGGCGGTATTTGTTTACATCAAGGCAGGGTTGCCGAAATGAAAACCGGTGAAGGTAAAACTTTAGTATCAACCCTTCCCGCATATCTTAACGCGCTTTCAGGTAAAGGCGTTCATATCGTAACGGTAAACGATTATCTTGCTGCCCGTGACGCTGAATGGATGGGTAAAATTCACCGCTTTTTAGGTTTAACCGTTGGCGTTGCGATTAGCGGTATGGAAGATGACGAAAAGAGAAAGGCTTACGCTTGCGATATTACTTATGGTACTAATAACGAAATGGGCTTTGACTATTTGAGAGATAACCTTAAAAGTAGGGTTGAACAAATGGTTCAAAGGGAACTTAACTTTGCAATCGTGGACGAAGTTGACTCAATTTTAATTGACGAAGCAAGAACTCCGCTTATTATTTCGGGTAAAGGCCAAGAATCAAGCGAAAAATATACCACGGCAAACAAGTTTGTTAAGACTTTAATTTTAGATAAAGACTTTACGATTGATATTAAAGAGAAGAGTGTTCAAATTACTGAAACGGGTGCAACTAAAGCAGAAAGTTTCTTTGGACTTGCTAACTTTGCCGATATTGAAAATGCATCACTTTCACACCATATTCAACAAGCGTTAAAGGCAAACTATATTTTTAAGCGCGATAACGATTACGTTGTATCTGACGGCGAAGTTATTATCGTTGACGAATTTACCGGTCGTTTAATGATAGGTAGACGTTATTCTGACGGCTTACACCAAGCGATTGAAGCAAAAGAAGGCGTTAAGATTAGAAACGAAAATAAAACTTACGCAACCATTACCTTCCAAAACTACTTTAGAATTTACTCTAAACTTTCTGGTATGACTGGTACTGCAAAGAGCGAAGAAGAAGAATTCCGTTCAATCTACGGCTTAGATGTTTTAGAAATTCCTACGAATAGACCGGTTGCAAGAAAAGATATGCCAGACGTTATTTATAAAACGGTAAACGGCAAAAACAACGCGATTGTTAACGAAATAGAAGAAAAACACAAAAAAGGTCAACCTGTACTTGTTGGTACTGTTACCGTAGAAAAATCAGAAGAAATTAGTAGGCTTTTGATTAAAAAAGGCATAAAGCACAACGTTCTTAACGCTAAAAACCACGCTCGCGAAGCAGATATCGTTGCTCAAGCGGGTAGATTAGGTGCAGTTACTATTGCAACCAACATGGCTGGTCGTGGTACCGACATACTTTTAGGTGGTAACCCAGAATTTTTGGCAAAGAGAAAACTTCGTGAAGAAGGGGTAAAGGAAGAAGACATTGAACTTGCAACTTCTTTCGTTATGAACGTTTCAGACGAAATAAAAGAACTTCGTAAGCACTATCAAGAAATTTATGCTAAATTAAAAGAACAAACGGATGCCGAAAAGGTTAAAGTTGAAGCGGTTGGCGGTTTGCATATTTTAGGTACTGAAAGACACGAATCACGCCGTATTGACAACCAACTTCGCGGACGTAGTGGCCGTCAAGGCGACCAAGGTTCATCAGTATTTTTTATCTCGCTTGAAGACGATTTAGCAAAGCGTTTTGGTGGCGATAGAATGATGCGCGTTTATGAATTCTTTAAGATTGACGAAAATCAACCTATGCAATCAAAACTACTTTCTAGAAGTATTGAAAACGCACAAAGAGCGATTGAAGGTAGAAACTTTGGTATAAGAAAACACGTTTTACAATACGACGACGTTATGAACAAGCAACGTGAAGTTATGTATGCTGAACGTATGAAAGTTATTAAAGACGAAAACGTTCACGAAGACATCTTAAAACTTATTCCTGATTTCGTTGCATATATTGTTTCAACCGTTATTGACAACCAAAACAAGCCCGAAACTTGGGATATTGAAGCCTTAAATAGAATTATTGAAGCAAAACTACTTCCCAAAGATACCCAGTTTATTACTGAAGAACGTATAAACAACTGGGATTACGAATATATGCTTGAAAAACTTACCGAAGAAACCATTAGGGTTTACGAAGATAAGATTGCAAGATATAAAGAAGAAGGCGTAAACTTTAGCGAAGTTGAAAGAATAGTACTTCTTAAGAACATTGACAACAAGTGGATAGACCACATTGACGCAATGGACCAACTTAAAAAAGGTATAAGTTTACGTGGCTACGGCAACGTTGACCCGGTAGTAGAATACAAGAAAGAAGGCTTTGAAATGTTTGAAGACTTAACCGCGTCTATTCAAGACGATACGGTTACCGTACTGCTTAAAGCCGAACTTCGCAAAATTCCAGTAATGCAAAAGGAAGAAGATAAAAACCTTTCTACCAACAAGACGGACGGAAGTACACCTATGCCCAAAAAGGCAAAACAAAGCATAGGTAGAAACGACCCCTGTCCTTGCGGTAGCGGTAAAAAATATAAAAACTGTTGCGGACAAGGAAAATAAAATGCTTAAGTTTAAGCAAAATCTACACGCTCACTCAACTTTTTGTGATGGAAATAATACCATTGAAGAAATGGTTATTGAAGCCATAAACAAAGGTTTTTATTCGCTCGGTTTTTCGGGACACGCTTACAC
>JAZOST010000020.1:0-30862 GCA_045657285.1 Christensenellaceae bacterium | reverse complement strand
ACGCCAAAGTGCGCTACTATTGCGCCCGAAACTGCAGTAAGTATAGGAAGTTTTGCACCGCAACTAAAGAAAGGTATAACCCTTACCGTGGCGATTTTTTCATTTTCATCCGCCAGCGTTCTAGTGTTTATCATAGCGGGTACTGAACAACCAAAGCCCATTATCATAGGTAAAAATGCTCTACCCGAAAGCCCAAATTTTCTTAACGCCCTATCTAAAATAAAGGCAATTCTAGCCATATAACCACTATCTTCTAAAATTGAGAAGAATAAGAATAATACAAGTATTTGTGGCAAGAAACTAAGTATTGCAAATATTCCGCCAAGCACGCCGTCGCAAATTAATCCTTGCACCCATAACGGCGAACTTGAAAGTAAATTTGAAATTAACCCCAAAAGCGCGTCAGTCCCCACCCCGACTAAATTCATAAGAATTACGCCCGGTGAATTTATACTTCCGTCCCCAAACACGCCTTCAAAAGCCGTGCCGTGTAATGATAAAAAGTTTTCGGGAAGCACTGCGCCAAGGTATAAGAAATTTTCCGAAAAAGTTAAGTGAAAAATGGCAAATAGTACGAATAGAAAAATAGGAATACCCCATATTCTATGAGTTAAAACTTTATCTACCTTGTCAGACTTCGTTTCCGCAAATTTTTCTCTATTTTTACGCTTTAACGTGGGCGCAAAATATTTTACTATGTATTTATATCTTGCGTCCGCAACTAATGCTTCAAAGTCATCGCCAAAAGTAGCGTCAACGTGGCTTTTTTTAAACGCCTCAACCATATTTACCGTTTCTTTATGCATCTCAACTTCAAGTTCGTCAAGTTCTGCTAATTTTACGGCGTGGAAAAGTGGATTTAATACTCCGTGCCCTTCAAGGGCTATCCTAACGTCACTAATTAGGTGCCTTAAAGCCAAATCTTCTATAACGGTTGTTCCCTTACGTCCTATTTTGCTCGTTTCATAGGCGCGTTCCATAAGTTTATCAATACCTTCGCCTTTAAGCGCGGATATTTTAACTACGGGAATATTTAACCTTCTTTCAAGTTCTTTTGTATCAATACTATCACCGCGTTTTTCAACCACGTCCATCATATTAAGCGCAATTATTATAGGAACGTCAATTTCCATAATTTGAGTGGTTAAATATAAGTTACGCTCTAAATTAGTAGCGTCAATTATGTTTATAACGCAGTCAGGCTTTTCATCTAAAATATAATTTCTTGCAATAACTTCTTCGGGCGTGTATGGAGAAAGCGAATATATACCCGGCATATCAATTATCGTAATAGGCTCGTCAAATTTTTTATAAATACCTTCTTTTTTATCTACCGTTACACCTGGCCAGTTGCCCACGTGTGCGGTTGAGCCTGTAAGCCCGTTAAAAAGTGTGGTTTTACCACTATTTGGGTTGCCTGCTAGTGCAAATCTAAGCATTGATAGTTACCTCCAACGTAACGCACGCTGCCTCGCTATTGCGAAGGGATAGTTCGTAACTTCTAACCGTTACTTCAATAGGGTCGCCAAGCGGTGCCCTTTTTCTTAAATATATTTCAGCGCCGTTGGTAATGCCCATATCGTATAAACGACGGCGAATTTTCCTTTCGCCCTTTACTGCGGTTACAATACCAACTTCGCCAATATGAAATTTATCTAAAGTCTTAACCATACAATCTCCAAAATGTGAAACTTGTTTCACTTTTACGATAATATCTTACCATTTATTTTATGAACTGTCAAGCAAAAATATGAAAAGTTTTTCACATTTTGAGCATTTTTTATTGCATTTTTTTTGCGGATACTATATAATGTAATTGTTATGAAAAACGAAGTACGCGTACCACGCCAAGAGCGTGCGATTGAAAAGAAAAAAAGAATAGTTGAAGCAGGTTTTGAACTTTTTTCGGAATACGGTTATTACGGCACCAACACCGCGGAAATTGCAAAAAAAGCAGGTGTTTCCACAGGTATAGTTTACGGATATTTTGCTGATAAGCGCGATATTTTGATTAGTGTTTTAGATATATATATTCAAAAAGTAATCGCGCCTATTATGAAGATTTTTGATACTCTTTCGCACCCTATTGATTTTTCACTAGTCGTGTCAAAAGTGCTTGACCAAACTATTAAAATTCACAAAAATAATAGAAAAATTCACGAAGCGCTTCACGCCTTAGCAAGTAGCGACGAAGCGGTAAACGCTGAATTTATTACGCTTGAAGATTCTATAACAAATAAGATTGCGGAAAAACTTCTAAGCCTTGGTTTTGAGATTGATAATCCCCTAGAAAAGATACACTTTGCAATGAACGTTATTCAAACTTTTTCGCATGAATACGTCTTTGATAAACACGAATACATTGACTATATCGTAATGAAAGATATGGTTGTAAAAACTATAATAAATTTATTTAACTAATTAGTATAGCCCGTATCTTAATTCGGGCTATACTTTTACAATTTTTTAACAATTTAAAAACGTTTTTTTGTATTATCAGTGCATAATAGATACAAAAGGAGAATAGTTATGATTAAAATTTTGGTAGTTGAAGATGATTCTGATTTAAACCGCTTTTTAGCGATAAGTCTTCGCAATATAGGTTATGACGTCGTTTCCTGCTATAACGGACTTGAAGCGTTAGAACAATTAGAAAGCAATAAATTTGATTTATTACTTACCGATATTATGATGCCTAAAATGAACGGCTTTGAACTTGCCGAAAACGTAAGGGCTACCGATAAAACTACGCCTATCATATTCTTAACTGCTAAAGACGATAAACCGTCTAAAATGCTTGGATACAATATAGGTATTGACGAATACGTTACAAAACCCTTTGATATTGATATATTGATTATGACAATAAAAGCAATACTTCGTCGCGCTAAAATAGAAGCAGAAAAGGAAATTACTATTGGTAATTTTTCAATGAACACCGAAGAAAGAACGGCAAAAATAGATAGCAATGAAATTGCCCTTACGGTAAGAGAGTTTGATATTTTATTTAAACTTCTTTCCTACCCCAAAAAGACTTTTACACGTTCGGCGCTTATGGCGGAATTTTGGGACTATGATTCTTCTGCTACTAGCCGTACTGTTGACGTTTATATGGCAAAACTTCGCGAAAAAACTTCGGGCGCTAACGGGTTTGAAATAGTTACCGTTCACGGACTAGGTTACAAGGTGGTTCTAAAATGAAAAAAAGAAAAATTAGAAACGCCGGCTTTTCGTTCGGTGGTGCAGTCGTGTTTTTTATAATAATTGCAACCTTAATGCAAATAGCAATTCTCGTTTACGACTACATTAGAGCGCGTACTGATAACGTAGTACAAATCGCAGTACTTATTTTAATACTTATTATCATGCTTTCCGTCGCTTGTACGGTATTTGACTTGTTTAGACGTAAAATAATGATTGAACGCCCCACTAAAAAAATTCTAGACGCGACTGAAAGAATTGCCGGAGGGGATTTTTCTACTCAACTTAATATCACTCACGAATATTCTAAATATAATCAATACGACTTAATTATGGAAAACGTTAACAAAATGACTTTGGAACTTCAAAAGAATGAAGTATTAAAACTAGATTTTATTTCTAACGTTTCACATGAGATAAAAACCCCCCTATCCGTTATTCAAAATTACGCCACTCTTATTCAAGATGAAAATTTAGATAATGATACCCGAAAAAAATACGCCGATACGCTTATTCAAGCATCAAAGCGTATTACAGACCTTATAACGAATATTCTTAAACTTAACAAACTAGAAAATCAAGAAATTCTGGACAGAAAAGAAAAATTTAATTTAACCGACGCCTTGTCGGAAAGCATTGTTGAATTTGAAACCTTTTTTGAAGAAAAAAATATTGAACTCATTTGTAATTTAGATGAAACAAACGTTATCTCTTCAAAAAGCCTACTTGAAATTGTTTGGAACAACCTAATATCTAACGCAATAAAATTTACTGAAAAGGACGGAAAAATAACCATTTCTCTTAAAAAATTAGGTAAAGACGTAGAATTTAAAGTTAGCGACACTGGTATTGGCATGAGCGCTGAAACAGGCAAAAGAATTTTTGAAAAGTTCTATCAAGGCGATACTTCTCACTCCATGCATGGAAACGGTTTAGGGCTAGCACTTGTTAAAAAAGTAATTGATATTTTGGGCGGTGAAATTTCTGTTCAAAGCACGCTAGGAAAAGGTAGCACTTTTACAGTTATACTTAAAGGCGTTATAAATGAATAAAAGGAAGTAACAAAAATGAACGATAAAGAATTTAATTTTAGATACGTTGCTCTTTCTGAAGAAGAAAGAAAAGAAATTGCAAGCATAAAAAAACAATACTCTCCAAACGATAACAGCGAAACTAAACTTGAAAGACTTAGAAAACTAGATTTTTTAGCAAAAAATACCGCCTTGGTTTTTTCTTTATGTTTTGGCATTATAGGTACGCTAATATTCGGACTAGGACTAGCAATGATTTTAGAGTGGAAGATAATTATTTGGGGCGTGTTAATCGCAATAGTTGGTTTAGTTCCAACCTGCTTTGCTTACCCCGTTTACCTTAAATATTTAAGGAAAGGAAAAGAAAAGTACGGTGAAGAAATAATCAAACTTTCCAATGAACTCTTAAATGAAAAAGAATAAAACTCTCAACGTAAAAGCGAATACCAAGTGGTATTCGCTTTTACATTTTATTTACAAATAAGTTACAAAAATAAAACTAAAAATTAGCGTTTTGTAAATATAGCGGGCGTATTATATGGATGTAAAAAAAATTAAAGGAGAAAAAAATATGTCTAGCATTCAAAAAGTAGAAAAAATCCGCAAAAAATTTCTTCCAAAAGAAGAAGATAAGTTGCAAAAACTTACCGCACTCAATAAAAAAGTGCACCGTCCTGTAAGGATATTTGCCTATATTCTAGGCACAATCGGTTCACTAATTTTAGGTATCGGTATGTGCCTAGCAATGAAGGTTATAGGCGCTAACCTTTCCTTCGTAATGCCTCTTGGTATAGGCGTCGGAGCGCTTGGAATACTTATAGTATCAATAAATTACCCCATCTATAAAAAGTTGTTAGAAAACAGAAAAAAACTTTATTCAAGTCAAATAATAGAAATCAGCGATTCATTATTAAATAAATAAAAAGGAGATTAAAAAAATGGGAATTAAAAAATTTTTCAAAAACGCTTTTTCTGATATGAAAAAGAGCGCAAAAGCACAACACGAAGTTGACAAGGCAAATCTTGAAGCAGTAAAGGCTGAAAGCAAAGCAAGTTTTGAGGAAAACCGCGGAAAAAACACTTTAGCAAAGGCTAAAGCAGATGTTAAAAAGAGTTGGGACGACGCACATAAGAGCCCCGCTGAAAGAGCAGAAAAAATGCAAGAAGAACGCGACTATCAAATTAAACTTGCTAAAGAAAGAACTGAAAAAGCAAAAGAAAGATACGAAAACGCAAAAGTTAAAAAATAAAGTAAAATTATAGCGAGACGTTTGTCTCGCTTTTCCCTTTTTATATAACTTTTCAATATTTCTTAAACAAATTATTGATACTATAAAGAAAAAGGTAGTTTATGAAAAGAAAGCACGTTTACACCGCAGGAAATAAAACTATAACAAAAGAGATAAATTATATTCCATTTCGTTTTATTTTAGCCGTTTTAATAACAATTTTAGAAGTTTTCGCAATAATAGGCATAGTAGTTGCGCTTTGCTACTTTGTGCCCTACTTTTACCTACTTGCTTTTTTTACACAAGTTTTTTGCGTTATGAAAATAGTAACTTCTAACGATAACCCCGAATATAAATTGCCATGGTTACTGCTTGTATTAATCTTACCCGTTGCGGGCTTTATGCTCTATTTTATTTTTTATTCAAGAAAACTTAAAAGGAAATACGTTAAAAGGCTTAAAGGACTATATTCAATTACCTACCCCGAACAAGATAACTATAATTTTGAAAATCTAAAAAAAGAAAACGAAAGCACTTTTAATCAAGCAAAACTACTTACTAGTTTATCTTATAGTCACCTATTCACTAATACCAGACAAGAATATTTTACACAAGGCGAAGAAATGTGGAAAAGTATGCTTATTGACCTTAAAAATGCTAAAAATTTTATATATTTAGAGTATTTTATTATTGAAGAAGGCGAATTTTGGAATTCAATACTAGAAATATTAAAGGAAAAAGCGCATAGTGGTCTTGACGTAAAAGTAGTTTTTGACGACGTTGGTTGTATGACTACATTGCCCGCCAACTACTCAAAAAAACTAAAAAAATTTGGCATAAATGCAGTGCCTTTTTCAAGATTAAAAGGACAAGCGGATAACGAATTTAACAATCGGTCGCACCGCAAAATTATGGTTATTGACGGAAAAATTGCATACACTGGCGGTATAAATATCGCGGACGAATACGTAAACCTAAAAAGTCGTTTCGGGCATTGGAAGGACGTGGGTATTAGACTAGAAGGCGAAGCGGTTTATGAGTTTACCAAACTATTTTTAATAGACTATGGTATTAGCGTAAAGGAAAAATTTGATATTCCCAAAACGGATATTTTATTCCCTAAAAACAACCTAAATACCGACGGCTTTCTTGTTCCGTTTGGCGACGGACCTTTCCCTATTTACAAATGTAGAACTTCTCAAAGGCTAATAACGGATATGCTTTCTAATGCGAAAAAATACGCCTATATTATGACGCCTTATTTAGTTATAGATAACGACCTTTGTTTAGCCATTGAATCGTGTGCGCTTAAAGGCGTTGACGTTCGCATTATCGTTCCGCACGTTCCCGATAAAAAAATCGTGTTTGAACTAACTAGAACCTTTTACGAAAGACTTATGAAAGCGGGCGTTAAAATTTACGAATATACACCCGGATTTATTCACGCAAAAGGTTATCTTTTTGACGGGGAAACAGCGCTTATAGGCACTATGAATATGGACTACCGCAGTTTAGTTCATCACTTTGAAAACGGCGTGTGGCTTCATAAAACAAACTGCATAAGCGATATGGAAAAAGACTTTATTAAAACTTTTGAAAAAAGTATTTTAATAACCGAAGGACAAACGAAAAAAACCTTGCTACAAAAGATAGCAAGGTCAATAATTCGTGTTTTTGCACCACTTCTTTAGGCTTTTATTCTTAAAATATCGCCTGCGGAAAGTTTAATATCTGTATATAATTTGATTTTTTGTTGAACGAGTTTGGCATCATCTATTTCTTCGCCACGCTCGTTTTGCATTCTACCTACTTTTATAATTTTATTAAAGTTTTCGCTTGGCGAAAGCACTTCTAGTTCGTCGCCTAGCATAAACCTATTGCGCATTTCTACTACCGCGTATTCTCCGTTATGACTTTCAATAACGCTTGCAACGAATTTATGCGTGCCTTTACTTTGGCTATCGTCGTAGTTTACCGTTTTATCGTTATCGCCTAAAAAATAAGCGGTTGTAAATTCGCGGTGAGCGGTTTTTTCTAGTTCTTCTAAAAATGCTTTATCGTTTTTATATTCTCCGCCTTTAGCGTAATAAGAATCTAAAGCGCGCCTATAAGCGTTAATTACGGTTGCGATATAATATTCACTTTTCATACGCCCTTCAATTTTAAACGAACATACGCCCGCTTCATCTAATTCTTTTATGTAATTTAGAAGATTTAGGTCCTTGCTATTCATTATGTAAGTTCCGCGGTCGTCTTCTTGCATTTCAAAAAATTCGCCATTAGAACCTTTTTCTCTAATTTCATAATTCCATCTGCACGCTTGAACACATTCCCCACGATTACTGCTTCTATTCGTCTTATAATCGGAAAGCAAGCATCTACCGCTGTACGCTATACACATTGCGCCGTGAATAAAAGTTTCAATTTCAATACTAGGAACTTTTTCGTGAATTTCTTTAATTTCATTAAGCGAAAGTTCCCTTGCAAGAATTACCCTTTTCACGCCGTAATTTGCCCAAAATTCTACGGTCTTATGGTTTAAGGTGTTCGCTTGCGTAGAGACGTTTATTGATAGCGAAGGCGCTACGCTCCTTGCTAGATATATTAATCCCGTATCCGATATTATAACGCCGTCAACGTTTGCGCTTTCTAAAAACTTAAAATACTCTTCCGCTTTTTCCAAATCGTAATTTCTTGCGAAAATATTTACCGTTACGTAAACTTTTTTACCCAAGGAGTGTGCATATTCTACTGCTTCAATTATTTCTTCGTTAGAAAAGTTGCCAGCAAGCGCGCGAAGGCTTAACGCTTTTCCGCCAAGATATACCGCGTCTGCACCAAAGTAAAACGCCGTTTTAAGTTTTGACATATCGCCCGCAGGCGCTAATAATTCTAATTTTTTCATTTGAGTTTTTCCGTTATACTTATTCCGTCTTCAATATCTAAAACAACTGATTTTAGCGTAGGATTTTCAGTTATTCCTTTTATAAATTTTTGCATACTATACATTGTGGTATTGTATTTTTTTGGCGTTTTTACACGCCCGTTTACGTACCCACGAAATAGCACGTTATCAGCAAATAAAATTCCGCCTACCTCTAGCGCAGAAAGTAAATTTTCTAAATATTCGTAGTAATGTCCTTTGGGTCCATCAAGGAAAATAAAATCGTATTTGCCCGTTAAAACGGGTATTATTTCCGAAGCATCACCATAAAAAATTTTAGCTCGTTCTTCTACGCCGAATATGCGATAATTTTCTCTTGCAAGCGCAATCTTTTCTTCGTCAATCTCTATGCCCGTTAGGTGCGAAGTAGGGCTTGCAATTAGCATTGCTATTCCCGATAAGCCTACGTTCGTGCCGATTTCTAGTATTCTTTTGGGACTTTTTTCTTTTACTGTTTTAATTAAAATCTCAAACGAAGCATCTCTAAGCACTGGTTCGCCACGAAGGGACGCTTCTTTTCTCATTTGATATATTCTCTCGTCCACTATATCACCACTACCATAGGCAAAATCATAGGATTTTTCTTTGTATGCTTGAAAATAAAGTTTTTAATGTTGCGCCTTATTAGCGTAGAAAGTTCGTCTTCCGTTTCAAATTTACGCATATCGGTTTGCTTCAATAAATTAGTTAGGTTCGCTTTCATTTGCTCAATAACCGCATCTGAAATTGATAGACCTTTGCTTTCTATTTTTATAGAAGTAAGTTCTGCCGAAAATTCATCAACACAAACTACGCAGGTAATTAAACCTTCTTCCGCAAGATGCAACCTATCGCGAATAATAGAAGTATCCGAAGCGCCTTGTGAAACGCCGTCAATAAACCTTGAGCCCGATACAACCTTTTCGCCACGCGTCATAATTTTGCCGTTAAAAAGTGCACTGTCACCTATTTCACAAATCATTGTCGTGCCTTGTTTCATACCCATTTCCATTGCTAATTTTTCGTGCTTTTTAAGATGACGATATTCGCCGTGAACTGGAATAAAAAACTTTGGCTTTATTAATGAGTGTAGAACTTTAAGTTCACCTTTTTGAGCGTGCCCCGAAACGTGAATAGGTTCTAGCGATTCATATATTACTTCCGCGCCTAACCTGTAAAGGTTGTTTATAACGCCGTAAATCATTTTTTCGTTTCCTGGAATTACCGAGGCACTTATAACTACCGTATCGTTTTCGCCAACGGTAACTTTGTTAAATTCACCGCTTGCCATACGCGTAAGTGCACTCATAGGTTCGCCCTGCGTACCAGTTGAAACTATTACGATTTGTTCATCTTTGTAATTTTTGATGTTTTCAATATCAATAATTAAATTCTTGGGAATATTAAGTTCGCCTATCTTTTCAGCAGCACTCGCGATATTTATCATGCTTCTTCCTGAAAAGGCAACTTTTCTTTTATACTTTACTGCTAAATCAAGTATTTGTTGAAGTCTATGAACGTTAGACGCAAAGGTAGCAATAATTAGCCTTCTTTTAAGATTGTCGCCAAAAACGTGTTCAAAGGTATCTTTTACCACGCTCTCACTCATAGTAGTTCCTTCAATCTCAACGTTTGTGGAATCCGCCATTAAAAGCATAACACCTTTTTCGCCTATTTCTGCAATACGCGTTAGGTTTATGGTTTCACTATTTACGGGCGTAAAGTCAATCTTAAAGTCGCCAGAGTGGAAAACTACACCTACGGGAGTAGTTATTGAAAGCGCAACAGCACCTGCAATTGAGTGGTTTACGTTTATAAATTCCACTTCAAACGCGCCCATTTTTACTACTGAAGACGGCTTAATACAATTGAGTATTGCGCTATTTATATTTGCTTCTTTTAGTTTGTTTTCAATAAGCGTTAGAGTTAGTTTAGTGCCGTAAACGGGTACGTTTAAGTCTTTTAGAATATACGGCAAAGCACCTATATGGTCTTCGTGCCCGTGGGTAACAACAAAACCTTTTATTTTATGCTTATTTTCTTGTAAATACGTTACGTCTGGTATAACAAGGTCAACGCCCGGCATATTGCTACCGGGGAAAATAGTACCCGCGTCAATTATGATAATGTCTTTATCATATTCCAAAACGGTCATATTTTTCCCTATTTCGCCAACGCCACCAAGAAAGGAAACTTTAAGTTGTTTTTTGGGTTTTTGTTCCTTTTTTTCAGGACTTTTCTTTTGTGTTTTAGGGGGCGATACTTTGCCTTTTTTAACCGCACCTTGTTTTTTATTTGATTTATTATTTTTATCGTTTGTTAAAACGGTTTTTTTATTTTTCAAAATATACTCCTAGTAAAATTATAATTGCAAGTTTATTATACACTTTTTTACGTCAAAAGTAAACCTTATTTAATATTTCATACAAAATAATGTCTTAACCCCCTTTAATTTACTTGAAAAAATTGTCACATCATAGTATAATTATTTCCAATAATTATTTAGGAGAAAAAATATGCGCGTTTTTAACTTTGCAGCAGGTCCATCAACACTACCATTACCCGTTCTTGAACAAGCACAAAAAGAACTTTTAGACTATCAAGGCACTGGTATGAGTATTACGGAAATGAGCCATCGCGGTAAGCCTTTTATGGCTGTTAACGATGAAGCGAACGCTCTACTTCGTGAACTTATGAACATTTCAGACGAATATTCAGTTTTATTCGTTCAAGGTGGTGCATCCCAACAATTTGCTGCAGTTCCGCTTAACCTTTTACAAAACGGCAAAGCAGACTATATTTTAACCGGCAACTTCGCTGGCAAGGCTTATGAAGAAGGCTTAAAATACGGCGATATGGCTATCGCTGCATCTTCAAAAGAAGCAAACTACACTTACATTCCTGATATGGATACCATTAAGTTCCGTGAAGGTATTGACTACGTTCACACCACTTATAACAACACCATTTTCGGTACTCGCTATACGTCTTTACCCAAAACTGACGCTACGCTTGTTTCTGATATGAGTTCTTGTATCCTATCTGAAGAAATTGACGTAAACAAATTCGGTCTTATCTATGCTGGTGCACAAAAGAATATCGCTCCGTCAGGTCTTACTATCGTTATTGTTAAAAAAGACTTAATCGGCAAAGCACTTCCCATTTGCCCCACTATGCTTAACTATGCTATTCAAGATAAGAACGATAGTTTATACAACACCCCGCCCTGCTTCCCTATCTATATGGCTATGCTCGTATTTAGATGGATTAAATCGCTCGGTGGCGTAAAAGAAATGCAAAAAATCAATGAAGAAAAGGCAAAACTTTTATATGACTTTATTGACAATTCTTCTTTCTATCAAAACAAGGTTAACAAAAAAGACCGTTCACTTATGAACGTTCCTTTCATTACCCCAAGCGAAGAACTTAACGCTAAATTTATTGCCGAAGCAAGCAAAAACGGACTAGTTTCGCTTAAAGGTCATAGACTTGCTGGCGGTATGCGCGCTTCAATTTACAACGCTATGCCAATTGAAGGCGTTAAAGCGCTCGTAGAATTTATGAAGAAATTTGAATTGGAGAACAAATAATGAAAAATATTTTATTACTTAACTCTATTAGCCCCGTTGCAAATAAATATTTTAGTGATGATTACGCTTTATCTACCGACGCTACTAACCCCGTCGGCATAATGCTTCGTTCGTTCAAAATGCACGATTACGATTTAGACGCTAACACCGTCGCAATTGCAAGAGCAGGCGCGGGCGTGAACAATATTCCTACCGAAAAATACGCAGAACAAGGTGTTGTAGTTTTCAACACCCCCGGTGCTAACGCTAACGCGGTTAAAGAACTTGTTATAACCGCTCTACTTCTCGGCTCAAGAAAAATAGTTGACGCTATTAAATGGACTGATACTCTTAAAGGCAAAGGCGAAGAAGTTGGTAAACTTGTTGAAAAGGGCAAGTCAAACTTTGTAGGTGCTGAAATTTTAGGCAAAAAACTAGGTATTATCGGTCTTGGTGCAATCGGTGCGCAAGTTGCTAACACCGCACCCGATTTAGGTATGGAAGTTTTAGGTTACGACCCCTTCCTTTCAGTAAATGCGGCTCTTAAACTTTCAAGAAACGTTAAAGTTGCAAAAACTCTTGACGAAATTTTTGAAACCTGCGACTATATTACCTTGCATATTCCCTACACCGCTGACAATAAAAACTTTATAAACAAAGAAGTTTTAGCAAAAATGAAAGACGGCGTAGTTATTATCAACTGCGCAAGGGGCGAACTAGTTAATAACGCCGACGTTATTGAAGCAGTTAATAGCGGAAAAGTAGGCAGATACGTTGTTGACTTCCCTGCTGATGAACTTATCGGCGTAGAAAATATCGTTTGTATTCCCCACCTTGGCGCATCAACCCCAGAAGCGGAAGACAACTGCGCTGTTATGGCGGCAAAACAACTTGTTGAATACATTGAAGACGGCAATATCGTTAACTCTGTAAACTATCCAAACTGCTCAATGCCCAAAACTACCGACCACAGAATCGTAATACTTCACAAGAACGTACAAAATATTCTTGCACAAATTACCACAGTATTAGGTAGCGAAGGCATTAACATTGCTAACCTTAACAATAAATCTAAAGGTGATTTTGCGGTTACTTTAATTGATACGGACTCTGCAATTCCTGCTGAAAAAATTGACCATATCGCATCAATTGAAAACGTAATTAAAGTAAGAGTTATTGGTTAATTAAAATTTAAAACTTAAAAAGCGTACTCGTTAGTGCGTCAGTAATAGGAATTATTACTGGCGCACTAGTTATATTTGCCTATCGGCAAGTTATATTGCTTTCGCAGTTATATTTTGCTACGCAAAGTTATATTTACCCATAGGGTAAGTTATGGCAAATATAATATAACTGCGACAGCAAGTCGCAATCTAACGCAAAATAGTTTTGCATATCACTTTTAGCCACAAGGCTAAAAATATAACTTAAATCTTTAATTTTTGTGGATAAGAAAAGCCCACAATATTTCGCTTTTTGCGAAGTATAGTGGGCTACACTTTTATTACGAACTAAAAATCCCTATGGGACACGCACTTTTGAGTACGCTTTTTTGTTTTATTATTTATTAAACGTTGCCTTGTGCTTTCATAGCGTCAGCCACTTTTAAGAAGCCTGCAATGTTTGCACCTGCCATATAGTTGCCTTCCATGCCATATTCTTTTGAATACTTGTCGCAAGCGTTGAAGATGCTCTTCATAATGCCTTTAAGTTTTTCGTCAACTTCTTCAAAAGTCCAAGATAAACGCATAGAGTTTTGCGTCATTTCAAGACCACTAGTTGCTACGCCACCAGCGTTTGCTGCTTTTGCAGGTCCATAGATGATGCCGTTTTCAAAATAGGTGTCAATTGCTTCGGGGGTTGAAGGCATGTTTGCACCTTCACACACAACCTTACAGCCGTTTTTAGCAAGGATTTTTGCGCTTTCGCCGTTAATTTCGTTTTGAGTTGCACAAGGAAGCGCGATATCACAAGGAATAGTCCAAATACCACTGCAACCTTCGTGATATTCAGCATCAGCGTGGTAAGAAAGATATTCTTTAATTCTCTTTCTTTCTACTTCCTTAATTTGTTTAATAGCGTCAAGGTCAATACCATTTTTGTCGTAGATATAGCCGTTACTATCGCTCATTGCAACTACCTTTGCACCAAATTCAGTTGCTTTTTGGCAAGCGTAAATTGCAACGTTACCAGAGCCTGATACTAAAACGGTTTTGCCTTCAAAAGACGTGCCGTTTGCTGCTAAAACTTCTTTAGTAAAGTAGCAAAGACCAAAGCCGGTTGCTTCCTTTCTTGCAAGACTACCGCCGTATGTTAAGCCTTTGCCGGTAAGAACGCCTACCCATTCGTTTCTAATTCTCTTATATTGACCGAACATAAAGCCAACTTCTCTTGCACCCGTACCGATATCGCCTGCGGGAACGTCAAGGTCAGCGCCGATATGACGTGAAAGTTCAGTCATAAAACTTTGACAGAAACTCATAATTTCGTTATCTGATTTGCCTTTGGGGTCAAAGTCTGAACCGCCTTTGCCACCGCCCATAGGAAGCGTAGTTAAACTATTTTTAAATGTTTGTTCAAAACCTAAAAATTTAATAATGCCAAGGTTTACTGAAGGGTGAAGTCTAATACCGCCTTTGTAAGGTCCGATAGCAGAGTTGAATTGTACCCTAAAGCCCCTATTTACGTGCATTTCGCCTTTATCGTCAATCCAAGGAACTCTAAAAATGATTTGTCTTTCGGGTTCAACTATTCTTTCTAAAACGCCTGCTTTAACTAAATCAGGGCGTTGTTCAAGAACGGGTTCTAATGAAGATAAAACTTCAGTAACCGCTTGAATAAATTCGGGTTCGTTTTGGTTTCTTTGTTTAATTCTTTCAATTAAGTCTAAAAGATATGCGTTTTTTATAGCCATTTATCTTTCCTCCGTGTAAAAGTTCTTTAATATTATAGCACAACTATTTTGCTATCGTATATTTTTTATTGTAATTTTTTTGATTTTTTTCGTTTTTTTTATGCTAGAAACACTGCTGAAGGTCAATGAAAATCGCAAATAATAGTATTATCACAAACCCTACCGCGTGAATTATTGATTCTACCCGCCTATTAAGTGGTTTTCTTCTAATCCATTCTATAGTAGTAAACACCACGCGTGAGCCGTCTAGCGCGGGTATTGGAAGCAAGTTAAATACTGCCAAATTTACACCTATAAACGCCGTAATGTTTAGTAAACTCCAAAGTCCGCCCGCTTTTATTGCATCTGCCGTAACCGAAATTGTGGTTACAGTTCCGCCAAGTGATTTTATTCCTAAACTACCCGTAATAAGTTCACCTAAAACGCTAAATACCGTGCCTGCAAGTTTAAATGAATATTCAAAACTCTTACCTATATTTTCAAAAAAACCAAGTTTAATTCCAGTAGAGCGAAAACCCGTATCACTTATAGCGCCGTTTTCATCTAGCGTATAATTTATTCCTAAAGAAGTGCAAAGTCCTTCTAAATCTTCTAGATTTTTGTAGTTTGCATCTGCTAAAAGTTTAATTTCTACGTTTTGCTTTTCACCGTTACGCAAAACGTAGCAAGGAATTATATCCCCCTTACTTGCGCCATCTACCGCTTTAATAATATCGGTAACTAAATAAACTTTCTTGCCGTTTACTTCCAAGAAAACGTCGCGGTCTTTAAGCGTGTATTCGCTAGAATATTCGGTGTTTTCGTTTACGTCGTACGCCATAATTGCGCTATGTCCGTAAACGCCAAACATAAGGCTTATTACGAATATCGCTAATACGTAATTCATAAACGCGCCCGAAACTAAAACAAGTATTCTTTGCCAAGGTTTTTTATTATTAAACGCTTTAGGGTCATTATCATCTTTATCTTCGCCCTTAAACGAACAAAATCCGCCAAGCGGAATTAAGCGAAGTGAAAATACTTCGCCGTTCTTTTTCTTTTTAGAAAATATTTTAGGGCCAAAACCTATTGCAAATTCTTCAATGCCAAACCCTAAAATTTTACCCATAATAAAATGCCCCAATTCGTGTACGGTTATCATAACCATTAGTACTAGAATTGCGAGCAAAATATATAGTATATAAGTTGAAATTTCACCAAAAGATGCTAAAAATAAATAATTCATTAAACTCCAAATATTTCTCTAACACTCTTACGTGCATAATTATTTGCAAAAATTAGCCCTTTTATGTCGCTAGAGATATTTTCGTTATATGTATTTACCACGTGCGAAAGCGCTTTATATATATCGCCGTAACCTATTTTATCTTTAAGGAATAGTTCTACCGCCATATCGTTTGCGCCATTTACTAACGCGGGATATACACCGCCTTTTTTAACAGCATCAATAACTACTGAAAAACACGGATATTTTTCGTGCGAAAGGGGTTCAAAACTTAATTTACCTATGCTTGCAAAATCTAAACTTTTAAGCCCTAAATCAAACCTTTCAGGATAAGTTAGCGCAAGTTGAATAGGTAATTCCATCGTGGGATAACTCATTTGCGCGATAGTTGAGCCGTCATTAAACTCTACCATAGAGTGTATGATGCTTTCGCGGTGAATTATTACGTCAATGTTGCTAATATCGGTATTATATAGCCATTTTGCTTCGGCAACTTCAAAGGCTTTATTAACCATTGTAGCGCAATCAACCGTGATTTTTGCACCCATTGCCCAGTTGGGATGCTTAAGCGCGTCTTTTGCGGTAAGGTTAATAGTTTCCTTAGGGCTTAAATCCCTAAAAGCACCACCGCTTGCCGTTAAAATAATTCTCTTAAACGGCTTATTAAAATCAAAATCAAGCGCTTGCCAAATTGCGGAGTGTTCGCTGTCAATAGGAACTATTTTAACGCCTTTTTCTTTGGCAAGGTCAGTAACAATTTCGCCACCAACGACAAGGCTTTCCTTATTCGCTAAGGCCACGTCTTTACCTTTGTTTATAGCGTCAATAACGGCTAAAATACCCTTAAAACCCACAAGCGCAACGACTACTATATCCGCTTCATCTATAATCGCGTTAGTAAAACTATCTTCGCCATGAAAATATTTAACGCCCGAAAGTTTTTCTTCCATTTCACAAATAGAAGTAGCAACTTTTGGACGAAATTCTTTTACTTGTTCGCAAAACAAACGGGTATTATTACCCGCCGAAAGAGATACAATATTAAATTTATCGGGATAGCGCCTAACTACGTTTAGCGTTTGCACGCCTATTGAGCCGGTGCTACCTATGAGTGCAATTTTTTTCATACTATACTAAAATGTAAAATAGAGTAACGATAGGCATTACGAAAAGCATTCCGTCAATTCTATCCATAACTCCGCCGTGCCCCGGCATAATTTTGCCCATATCTTTTAAGCCAACTTTTCTTTTTATATAACTTTCAAAAAGGTCGCCTGTTTCAGTTAACACCGCTGAAATTAAACCAATAGTTATAAAAATTAAATAAGCCTTATCAAACCATACGTAAGCGTTAAATATAGCGCAAATTAAAACCCCACCTATCACACCGCCAAGTAGCCCACCTATTGCACCTGCAACCGTCTTTTTGGGGCTTAAACGCGGGCAAAGTTTTTTAACGTTGCCCTTTTTAATTTTTGAATAAGACATACCAACTAAATACGCCAGCGTATCGGTAAGCGGTGAAATAATAAAGATTAAAAGTAAGCCTATATACCCTTTAGCAAAATCTATATCGTTACATACTGCAAGGCAAAGTAAAAATAATGCGGGATATATAAAACCTAAAGAGTTTATAATAAATTTCTTAAAACCTGCCTTTTTAATAAGCGCAAACACAAGCGTTACTAAAACTGCTAAACCGCAAAGCGCCAAAGAGAAAATATAGCCGTAACCTTGATAAAAAAAGTATTCTATAACTGCGTAATTCACAAAGAATAATCCGCCGTAAATAGTAATAAGCAAAAACCAGCCATTAAAAAGGCTTTGCTTTATTGCCCTTGCAACTTCAAAAGTGCCTACTGCACATAAAAACAAGGTAAAAATATTAAAAATTCTTGTATCAACGTTTTGACGGAGCACTAAAAACGCAACTATTAAAGCCACGTAAACTGCACCTGATAGCGTTCTTTTAAGCATTATCCACCTTTCCAAAACGACGCTTACGATTAGAAAAATCTTCTAATGCAAGGTCAAATTCCTTTTCATCAAAATCCGGCCACAAAACTTTAGTAAAATATAATTCAGAGTACGCGCCTTGATAAAGCATAAAATTAGAAATTCTATACTCCCCACCCGTTCTTATAATTAAGTCGGGCTCACCAGATTCGGCGGTGTATAGATTTTTAGATATGCCTTCGTCAGTTATTTCTTCGCCGTTTTCAATAAGTTTTTTGCAAGCGATAATAATTTCTTGTCTTCCGCCGTAGTTTATGCCTATGTTAAGGAAATGTGAAGTATTGTCTTTAGACTTTTCTAAAGCGTTATCTATTACTTTTTTTAGACCACTTGAAAAAACCGAAGTATCACCCATTATCATAAGTTTTACGCCGTTTTTTAATACTTTTTTTATGAACTTTTTAAAATAAAGTTCTAAAAGACGCATTAGTTCATCCACTTCTTCTTTGGGTCTTGCCCAGTTCTCACTAGAAAACGCGTAAAGGGATAATGATTTTACCCCTTTACTAAAAGCGTAACTTACTATTCTATCAACGTTTTTAGAACCTTCTCTATGGCCGAACGAACGATTTTTACCACGAAGGGTTGCCCATCTTCCGTTGCCATCCATTATTATACCGACGTGTGCGGGTATTTTTTTAGTTTCCATTAAACAGACATTACATCCTTTTCTTTATCTGCACAAAGTTTTTCTATTTTTTCAACAGATTCACTTATAACTTTATCAACGTCCTTTTCACAAACAGCGTGTTCGTCTTCAGAAATTTCTTTGTTATTTTTCATTTTCTTTAATGCATCCATAGCATCACGACGAATATTTCTTACTGCTACTTTGCTATCTTCTGCCATTTTCTTGATTTGTTTAACAAGTTCTTTTCTTCTTTCTTCAGTAAGAACTGGGAAAACTAAACGAATTACTTTGCCGTCGTTTGAAGGCGTAATACCTAAATTTTCAACAAGTAATTGCTTTTCTATAACCTTAAGCATTGAAGCGTCCCAAGGTGCAATAACAAGACATCTACCTTCTGAAACAGAGATGTTACCAACTTGGTTAATAGGACTTGGTGTTCCGTAGTAATCTACTAAAACCTTATCTAAAATATGGGGATTTGCTCTACCTGCACGAATAGTTAAATATTCACTGCCAAGAACTGAAACGGTTTTATCAACCCTTTCCATAGTTTCCATCATTATCATTTCAAATTGTTCGTTTTCAATAGCCATTTTAATTCTCCTTTTACTTAATTATTGTGCCGATTTTTTCGCCCTTAACTGCGCGAACTAATGAATCTTTTTCAAATAAGCCAAACGCAAGAACTGGAATTTTGTTTTCCATACAAATAGTAATTGCGGTGGTGTCCATTGCCTTGAGACCTTTAAGAATATAGTCTTTATAACTAACTTCATCAAGTTTTTTAGCGTCTTTGTTAATTTTCGGGTCGCTATCGTAAATGCCGTCAACATTTTTAGCAAGTAAAAGTATATCCCCGCCAATTTCCGCCGTACGAAGCGCTGCAGCCGTATCCGTTGTAAAATATGGGTTACCCGTTCCGCAAGCAAATATTACTATTCTGCCTTTTCCAAGATGACTCATTGCCTTTCTTAAAATGTAAGGTTCGGCAACTCTAGTAATGGTAAGTGCGGTTTGAACTCTAGTAGGTGCGCCTTTACGTTCTAGCGCGTCTTGAAGTGCAAGTGCGTTCATAACGGTTGCAAGCATACCCATGTGGTCAGCAGTGCTTCTATCCATTTCTAAACCTTGTCTGCCACGCCAGAAGTTACCACCGCCTACGATAATGCCGATTTCAACGCCAAGATTTTGAACGGCAATAATCTCGTCAGTAATAACGTCTAAAACGTTTTCGTCAATGCCGTGTCCTTTTTCGCCTGCGAGTGCTTCGCCAGAAAGTTTAATAACAACTCTTTTATACGCTACTTGTGCCATATTAAATCTCCTATATTTAGCGCCATAACGCTAACATATTTATTATATACTTTTTTTAGCCGTTTGTAAATAGAAAGTTGAGTTTTCTAAACGACGTTTACTTATATTTTAACGAAAATTGCAAAAAAATACACCGCAAAATTGCGGTGTATTGATTTTATGAAATTATTTCTTCATTTGTGCTTCTACTTCAGCAGCAAAGTCGTTAGATTTCTTTTCTAAACCTTCGCCCATTTCAAAGCGTGCAAATTTCTTAACAGCAACGTCTCTGCCCATTTCCTTGCAAACGTTTTTAATAAGAGCGTCAATTTTAATTGACGGGTCTTTAACGAAAACTTGGTTGAGTAAGCAGTTTTCATCATAGTACTTGCTGATTTTACCTTCAACCATTTTAGCCTTAACCATATCGGGTTTGCCTTTAAGTTTTTCGTCGTTTTCAATTTGAGCAAGAAGAATTTCTTTTTCTTTTTCAATTACTTCAGCGGGAACTTCGCTTGCGTTAAGGTATAAAGGTTTAGATGCTGCGATTTGAAGTGCTAAATCGTGAGCAAGACCTTGAGCGATTTCACAAGTGCAACCTTCAAGTTCTAATAAAACGCCAACTTTTCCGCCCATGTGAATGTAACTTTCAACTAAACCTGCGTCTGCAGTGAATTTAGCAAAACGACGGATAGAAATCTTTTCGCCGATTTTTGCGGTTGCAGCAACGGTTTCGTCGTTTTTATCAGCAACTAATTGGTCAATATCTTTAACTTCGTTATTTAATACGTAATCTGCTACGCTGTTAACGAAATCTTTGTATTGGTCGCCTTTAGCAACGAAGTCAGTTTCGCAGTTAACTTCAACTAAAACACCAGTGTTGCCGTTAACTTTTGCAGATACGATACCTTCTGCAGCAATTCTTGATGCTTTTTTAGCAGCGGTAGCGATACCCTTTTCTCTTAAATAGTCAACAGCCTTTTCCATATCGCCGTTGGTTTCGGTAAGAGCCTTTTTGCAATCTAATACGCCTGCGCCGGTTTTTTGACGCAATGCAATAACGTCACTTCCTGAAAACATAATCTTTTCTCCTTAAAAATTATTCTGCATCTGCTTCAGCGGGTGCTTCAGCTACTTCTTCGGTTGCTTCTTTAGCAACGTCTTCACCTTGTTTTGCTTCAATTACAGCGTCAGCAATAACTGATGCAATAAGTTTAACTGCTCTAATAGCGTCGTCGTTACCAGGAATTACATAGTCAACAACGTCGGGGTCACAGTTGGTATCAGTGATAGCAATAATCGGAATATTGAGTTTTCTTGCTTCTAAAACTGCAATATCTTCTTGATCGGGGTCAACGATAAACATAACACCCGGAAGAGTTCTCATATCCTTGATACCGCCAAGGTTGGTTTCAAGTTTTTCCATTTCAGCTTTTAAGCCGATAACTTCTTTCTTGGGAAGAAGGTCAAATTCGCCCATCTTTTCCATGTTGTTAAGTTTGTTAAGTCTTTCAATTCTTGAACGAATAGTTCTAAAGTTGGTAAGCATACCGCCAAGCCATCTGCTGTTAACATAGTACATACCGCATCTTTCAGCTTCTTCTTTGATTGCTTCTTGAGCTTGCTTTTTAGTACCAACGAAAAGAATTGATTTACCATTTTTAACTTGTTCAACAACGTATGGGTAAACTTCTTTTTCAATGATTTCTACGGTTTGTTCAAGGTTGATAATGTGAATACCGTTTCTTTCGCCGTAGATGTACTTCTTCATTTTCGGGTTCCAACGTCTGGTTTGGTGACCGAAATGCACCCCTGTTTCAAGGAGTTGTTTCATAGTGATAACTGCCATAATAAATTCCTCCGTTTTTCCTCCCCATAAGCGTTTTTATTTGGCGCAACATTTTCAATTAGAATAGATTTTTGAAAACACGAAAGCACCATACTTATAGGTGTGAATTTTTTTGCTTGATTATTTTAGCATATTTATATACTTTTTGCAAGAAATTTTGACCGCAAAAAGTAATTTTATTACCTTTTTTTGCTAAATTCGTTTATTCCGCTTAAAAACAAGTCATTTCCTAGCGCGTCGTAGGTTACTACCGTGAATAAATTCTCTATCTCTAATCTTCTAACCGCTTCTGCAGCTAAATCTTCGTAGCAAATGATTTCACATTTTTTTACGCAAGAAGCAATATCTACCCCTGCACCGCCTATTGCCGATAAATAAACCGCGCCATACTCTTTAAGTAGATTTTTATATTCGTCACTCCTTGGGCCTTTACCTATCATAACCTTTAGCCCTTTTTGTAAAAGTGGCAAAGTATAATCGTCCATACGATAACTAGAAGTAGGTCCGCACGAGCCTATAATTTCGCCTTCTTTATTAGGCGTTGGCCCTACGTAATATATTGCTCCGCCATCAAGGTTTACAGGCAATTCTTCGCCACTACTTAAGCACTCTATAAACCTTTTATGTGCAGCGTCACGTGCAGTATAAACTACCCCTGAAAGCATAACGATATCGCCCGCCTTAAGAGATAAAATTTCCTCATTTTTTAAGGGCAAATTTAGTTTTATTGTCTTCATAATTTCCCCTTTATATTTCTATCGTTTTGTGGCGCGACGCGTGGCATTGAATATTTACCGCAACGGGAAGACTTGCTATATGGCAAGGATGCGAATTTACCTTTACTGAAAGACAAGTTTTAGTTCCGCCAAAACCCATTGTACCTATGCCTAAAGCGTTAATTTCTTCAAGCAATTCTTCTTCTAATTTTTGGCAGATTTTATCGCTTGATTTATCGCCTATTTCTCTTAAAAGTGCTTCTTTAGCAAGAAGTGCGCACTTTTCAAAATTACCGCCAACGCCAACGCCTACTACTATCGGCGGGCAAGGTTTACCACCCGCATTTTTAACCGTATCTATAACGAATTTTTTAACGCCTTCTATTCCGTCTGCTGGGATTAGCATTTTTAACGCGCTCATATTTTCACTGCCCGCACCTTTCGGGGCTACGGTGATTTTTAACTTATCGCCACTTACCATTTTAACGTGCACGATTGCGGGTGTGTTATCGTTCGTGTTTATCCTATCAATCGGATGCGCCACCACTGATTTTCTAAAATATGCCTTTACATAGGCATTTTTTACCGCGTCATTTATTGCAACGTAAAGGTCGCCTTCAATTTTAACGTCGTAACCGATTTCAACGAAGCAAACGCATATACCCGTATCTTGACAAGTGGGCATTTGCTTTTCTTTTGCCAAAAAGTCGTTTTCTATAATTTTACAAAGCGTTTCTTTAGCAAGCGGTGATTGTTCGCTATTTTTTGCTCTTTCAAGCGCGTCTAACACGTCATTTGGAATATCTATACAAGCACTAACTAACGCTGGCGTAAGTTTAGAAGTAATTTCTTCCGCTGTTATAATTCTCATAACTTTTCCTTAAGTGTTTTTTATAATTATAAAGTTTATATATTGTTTAGTCAATAAAAAAAGGCTTTTCTTTAGCGAAAAGCCTTTTTAGGTTTTGTTTTTACTTATTTATTTAATGCTTCTTGAACTGCAACTGCGCATGCAACGGTCATACCAACCATTGGGTTATTACCAGCACCGATGAGGCCCATCATTTCTACGTGAGCGGGAACTGAAGATGAACCAGCAAATTGCGCGTCAGAGTGCATTCTACCCATAGTATCAGTCATACCATATGATGCAGGACCTGCAGCCATATTGTCTGGGTGTAAGGTTCTACCCGTACCACCGCCTGATGCTACTGAGAAATAACTCTTGCCGTTTTCAATAGCCCATTTCTTATAAGTACCAGCAACGGGGTGTTGGAAACGAGTGGGGTTAGTTGAGTTACCAGTGATTGAAACGCCTACGTTTTCAAGAATCATAATAGCAACACCTTCGGGTACGCTATCAGAGCCGTAGCATTTTACGTTTGCCCTTGCGCCTTTAGAGAAGGGTTTTTCATAAACAACGTCAACTTGTTCGGTTGCGGGGTTGAATTTGGTTTCAACGTAAGTAAAGCCATTAATTCTTGAAATAATATAAGCAGCGTCTTTACCTAATCCGTTTAAGATAACTCTTAAAGGTTTAATTCTAACTTTGTTAGCGTTGAGTGCGATTTTAATAGCGCCTTCAGCAGCGGCAAAAGATTCGTGACCTGCTAAGAAACAGAAGCATTCGGTTTCTTCTGATAAAAGCATTTTGCCAAGGTTGCCGTGGCCAAGACCAACTTTTCTGTTTTCAGCAACAGAGCCAGGAATACAGAATGATTGAAGACCAACACCGATATTTGCAGCAGCAGTAGCGGCACTCTTATCGCCAGTTTTTTCAGCGGCTTTCAATGCGATTGCTGAACCAACGGTGTATGCCCATTTAGCGTTTTCAAAACAAATGGGTTGAGTTTCTTGAGTGATAGTGTAAGGGTCAATGCCGTATTTATCGCAAATTTCCTTACATTCGTCAATAGAAGAAATACCATATTCTTTGAGCGTTGCCAAAATTTTGGCTTCACGTCTTTCATAACCTTCAAATTTAGCCATTGATATTCCCTCCTTATTCTTTACGCGGGTCAATATATTTAACCGCGCCGTCTTCTTCTTTAAAGCGACCGTAAGTGCCTTTAGCCTTTTCGTACGCTTCGTTGGGTTCCATACCCTTTTTGATGAAATCGGTCATCTTTCCAAGTGAAACGAATTCGTAACCGATAACTTCATTATTTTCATCAAGAGCCATTCTGGTGCAATATCCTTCGGTCATTTCAAGGTATCTAACGCCCTTTTCTTTAGTGCCGTACATAGTACCTACCATTGAACGTTCACCTTTACCAAGGTCTTCCATACCTGCGCCAATTACTAAACCATCTTCAGAGAAAGCCGATTGTGAACGGCCGTAAACGATTTGTAAGAAAAGTTCGCGCATTGCAGTGTTGCTTGCGTCGCAAACAAGGTCAGTATTTAATGCTTCCAAAAGAGTTTTACCGGGAAGAATTTCCGCTGCCATTGCTGCAGAGTGAGTCATACCCGAACAACCGATAGTTTCAACAAGTGCTTCTTCAATAATGCCGTTTTTAACGTTTAATGAAAGTTTGCAAGCACCTTGTTGTGGTGCGCACCAGCCAACGCCGTGCGTATAAGCCGAAATATCTGATATTTGTTTTGCTTCTACCCATTTGCCTTCTTCAGGAATAGGTGCAGGTCCGTGTTTAGGACCTTTAGCAACACAGCACATATTTTTTACTTCTGCTGAATATTGCATAATTTTATGCCCTCCGTTTTTCTTTTTGTTTTATTTAGTATACCATAATTTTAAATATAATTACAATTATTTTATAGCCAAATTATTTATTATTTTTATCATTTTCTAAATTTCTTTTGTAATGAAACAAGTATTGCTGAATATAGCCCGCGTATTCCTTAAAATCATCAACGAACCACTTTGAAATTTTTTCCGTACCATTTAATTTGCCGTCAAAATTTTCTCTATAAACTTTTTCTATCCAAGTATCCACGGGGAAACTGTCACTTCTATGATAACCAAAAAATGCAACACAGTCCGCAACCTTTGGCCCAACGCCGTAAAAGGAAGTTAACGCCTTTTTAAGAAGTGGGGTTGTTAAAGCGTTTAAGGTGTTTAAGTCTAGCCCTTTTTTTAAATCTTCGGCTAGTTTTTTAATATAAGGCGCCCTATACCCTAGCCCTATTGAATAGAAAAAGTCAAGGCTACACTCCGCCATTTTATACGCGGTTGGAAAAGCGTAATAAGGCTCGTCCTTAAAGTACTTTAACTCCCCTAGACTAGCGCAAAGTTTTTCTAGTATACCCTTAATTCTAGGAATATTGTTGTTTTGCGAAATGATAAAGGAAAATAGCGTTTCTTCTTTTTCTTGGTTTAGTATTCTTATGCCTTTGCCAAGACTAGATGCGTCTTGTACGATTTGATAATTACTATTTTTTGCAAAATCGTAAATTAAAGAATAATCACGATTTAAGTCAAAATACGAGTAAAAATAGTCTTTATCCTCCGCTTTGCACTCTATAATAGTTTCGTTTTCGGTTTGATAACAATACGCGCACTTATCCAAAGAAAACACCAAATATCCCTTGCTGAAAGGTCTAAATCTAAAAACCTGACCGCAAGAGAGCGTGTCTTTAATATTAAAAAATTCGTTATCAAAAGAAAAAGAAATGTAAGTATCCATAATGAAAAAACGGACTGAAAAATCAGTCCGTTATCCTTTTAGTTTTTTGCATAAACGCTTACTTTTTTGTCGTCTTTGCCCATTCTTTCGAATTTAACAACGCCGTCAATTAAAGCGTATAAAGTATCGTCAGAACCGATTCCAACGTTGTTGCCGGGGTGAATTTTCGTTCCACGTTGACGAACGATAATGCTACCTGCTAAAACTTCTTGACCGTCAGTTCTTTTAATACCAAGTCTTTTTGCGTTACTGTCTCTACCGTTTTTAGTGCTACCGCCACCTTTGTGGTGCGCAAATAATCTGAAAAATAACATGACTTCTTCCCTCCTTATTTAGCAGATGCGATTTCTAAAATCTTAACTGCGGTGAAAGGTTGTCTGTGTCCTTGTTTCTTCCTTTCATTTTTCTTTGCTTTGTATTTGAATACAACTACCTTTTTGTCTTTGCCTTGTTCAACGATTTCGCCAACTACTTTGTAGTCTTTTGCGCCCTTACCAACTTTAATGCCCTTTTCATCAGAAACCATTAAAACGTTAAGTTCTACTTTGTCGCCAACAACGCCCGAAAGTTTTTCAAATCTAATAACTTGACCAACTTCCGCTTTGTACTGCTTTGAACCATTTTCTACGATTGCGTACATTTTGCCTCCAATAAATCTCGCCGAGTTTGAATTTGAGGTGGCTAAAAATTGCACTTTAAAAAAACCTCTCTCGAGCGGTTACCTTGATATTTTACATTATTGCCATGTAAATGTCAAACGTTTTTAGTATATTTTTTACACTCTTGGCAAAACTATTTTATATAAATTTTTAGGAGTGTTTTTATGGAAAAATTAGATTATAATCAAAAAGCAATCAACGACGTTTATAAGAACGCGCACATAGCGCTTCAAAGCATTGAAGATATTCTTCCCCAAGTAGAAGACGAAGGCTTAAAGAAAGAACTTACAGAACAATACGACGGCTACGAAAAAATTATTGGCGAAATTTCTTCGTATATGGCAGAGCAAAATATTGAGCCTAAAGATATAAACGTTTTCAAAAAGGCTATGCTTTGGAGTAGTATTAAAATGAAAACGCTATTTGACAACAGCAAAAATCAAATTGCAGAAATGATGATTAACGGCACGGTAATGGGCATAAACGAACTTACCGCTATGAAAAACGAAAGCGAAAATTTAGAGCCAAAAATATTAGAATTGCTTGAAAAACTATTAAAACTTGAAGAAAATTACGAACAAAGACTTAAAAAATATTTATAATTAAAACGAAAAGCGTCCCCGCAAAGTCAGGGGCGCTTTTATTTACTAAAAATTTAACGAAAGTGAATATAAAATTCTTGCTTTTTTTAGATAAATGCTTTAGAATATGTAATACTTACTGACGGAGAGGTGTCAGAGTGGTCTAATGTGCCCGCTTGGAAAGCGAGTATAGGGAAACCTATCGGAGGTTCGAATCCTCTCCTCTCCGCCACGACAAAGCACTACCCTTTTGGGTGGTGCTTTTTTCGTCGTGGTGGAGTGGAAAAAAGGCTTGCGAACCTTGGTTCGGGCGACTATGACTATCCTACTTGACGGACTAGCCCTGCGTAGTGAAACGGAACAGTATCCTCTCCTCCAACCAAAACGCAACACCAACTAACGCCCTACTCATGCTTTTTAGTTAAAAATTTAAGCCACCTAGTCTATAGGTGGCTTTTAATCTATACCGTCAGTCAATTCTTCAAAAGATGTATTTAGTGCTTTAATAATTTTAATAATATTATACAAAGACGGCTCTACTTTATTACACTCCCACTCACTAACTCTTTGTTGCGTGGTGTTCATCTTATCTGCAAACTCTTTTTGACTAATTTTATTTAATTTTCGCAAATTTTTCAAATTTTCCCCAAAACTATTCATAAGATAATTTTACACTAAACTTAATGTTTTTATTTGACATACACTATATTTAGTGTTACGATAATTAAAAAATTCACTGGAGAGGTATTATTATGTCAAAAAAACGCTTTGTCACAACTTTAATTAATGTTGCACTTGCCGTAATATCTTTATTTTCATTATCGGCTTGCAGTAAAACAACTGAATATGGTTTATATTCTTATGAATATTATGGTAAAACCTATGGATTAGGCGATACTTTTTATGGCGTTGAGATTAAAAAAGATTTAGTTGTTTTGAAATTAAAAGGAGAAGAACTTGAACTGATAATTAGTAAGGCTTTTGTTTTGGGCGACCCATCTAAAGCCAACGAATATCAAATTTATACGGGCACTTATACAGAAACTGAATCAACTATTAACGCATTGATTCCAGATTTTAGTTCTAGCACAATATCAATAACCAAGACAGGAAATAAATTTTCATTGAAGTTGTCTAGCAAAACAACTATAATTTTAATGAAATAAGTTTTACACATAACTCAAAAAGGGCGAGAAAACTCTCGCCCTTTTATTTTGTCTAAATTTATTGCTATTATTGATTTTATAACCGCACCGTGATATAATTTGTTCATAGATTATTGTTCACGTAGGTAAAATATGAAAATTATAAAAAAATTAACCGCTTTTATACTACTTATAATTACTCTATTTAGTTTTGCGGGGTGTGCAAAAAACAAAAATCTTGGTGCACCAAGTGCGGAAAGGTTTGGTGGTAACGCCGTTGCACGCTGTGTTTGGGACGTTAAGGTTTTTGACGGCAAAGTATACATAGGCTCTGGTGATTATAGCGCAAACACAGCCCCCACTGACATTTGGGCTTATGATTTAAGTGAAAAAGACTGGGTATTATCTGGCACGGTTGAAGACGAATCCGTTTTAAGGTTTATAGAACTTGACGGAACTTTACTCTCCCCTGGCACAGACCCGTCTGAGCCTTGGGCGCTTGGGAACTTTTATACCCTTTCAAACGGCACGTGGGTGAAAAATAGAGTTCTACCAAACGTTATACATAACTTTGATATTATTGACTTTGACGGAAAGCGTATGTTTGCGGTTGGCTCTGATTACGGCGTAAGTAGTTGCGCATTATACACTGCAGACGGCGAAACTTATACCTACTTTGATTTTTACGCCAATAACAATCTTATAGAAATAAATGAAAGTGCTTACAACAGGGGTTATGATTTCTTTAAGTTTAAAAATGAATTATATCTTTTAACATATCTTACCGACACTCAAAAAACAGCAAGCATATTTAAATACAGCGACGGCTCTTTTCACTATTACTCAAATGCTAGTTCATTCTTTAAAAACGATAGGATAAGTGTTAATATGATAAACGCAAAGGCAGAATTTAAGGATAAGTACTTTTTTGTAACTGACGACCTTTACTATACTGAAGAGCAAGACGCGTTCAAAACCAACACCAAAGTAGAACTACCTAACGGCGAAAGAGCGGTAAGTGTAAAAGTTACTGGTGATGAAATGATTGTTTTATCTTATGTAAAAACCGAGAACGGAACTTACGATATAACACTTTATTCTACCGAAGACGGAATTAACTTTACTAAACTTCGCACTGTAAACTTTGAAGTTCCCCCGATTAGTTTTGACATTGACGGAAAATTCGCTTTCGTTGGCTGTGGTGATAGAACAAAATTCAACAAAAATAACGGCACTGTATTAAAAATTAAACTTTAATTAAACTATGGTAAAAATATATGTCTAATTCATCAAGAGCACAAAAAGGTAAAATCGCTGGAATTATAGGTATTATTGCTAACGTTATACTAGCAAGCGGTAAACTCTTTATTGGTATATTATCTGGTGCGGTTTCTATTATTGCGGATGCGCTTAATAACTTTTCGGATAGTATGAGTTCGGTTATAACTCTTTTAGGGTTTAAGGCTTCGCAAAAGCCCGCAGACAATGACCACCCGTTTGGACACGCTAGATACGAATACGTCGCTGGACTTTTCGTTTCTATGTTAGTGGTTTTGGTTGGCTTTGAACTTGCAAAAAGTTCTATTGAAAAAATCATCTCCCCTATTGCTATTGTATTTAGCACGGCTTTAGTAATAGTTTTAGGGCTTTCTTGCATAGTTAAGGCGGGGCTTTGGATTTATAATTCTAAACTAGCAAAACAAATAAATTCTAGCGCAATTAAGGCAACCGCTATTGACTGCCGTAACGACGCTATTATTACTTCACTAGTTTTAGTTGCCACCATAATTGAAAAAACTACTTCGCTCATGATTGACGGCTACGTTGGTGCGCTTGTTTCCGTATTTATCTTATATAGCGGAATTAAACTAACGCTTGAAACAATTTCGCCTATTATAGGCAAGAAAAATGATAGCGAACTTCGTGATAAAATTCTAGAAAAAATTAAAGAATACCCTATCGTAATAGGCTACCACGATTTAATGATTCACGATTACGGCCCCGGCGTTTCTTTTTGTTCAATACACTTTGAAATAGATAAAAACCTTGACCCACTTTACGTGCACGAAATAATTGATAGGTTTGAACGTGAATTTTTAGCAGATGGTATAAGTCTTACCGTTCACTACGACCCAGTAGTTACTGATAGTCCCGAATTAAATGCCCTAAAACACGCAGTAATACACGAACTAGTAAACAATGACGAAAGAATTACAATTCACGATTTTAGAAG
>JAZOST010000019.1:0-8810 GCA_045657285.1 Christensenellaceae bacterium | reverse complement strand
AAAAAAACAATCCTTTTCCCATCCGGACTATACCGTCGGTTACGGAATTTAACCGTATCAGCCTTTCGGCTCGCAGACTTTACTGCCGATGGGGAATTTCACCCCGCCCCAAAGAATTTATTTTATTATAATTCAGTTTATATGTTTTGTAAAGTAGATATTGAATTTTCTTACGCTAAAATTTTGTATTTTTAGGCAAATGTTACCCCAAAACCCAAATTTTCGTATTTTATAATTCTAATATGTTAGAAAAAAGTTATATTTACGCACCGATTATACTAATTTTAGTTTTCTTTTGCTGTTTAATTATCGTTTTAGGCATTAAGGCGCTAATATCTTCTTTCAAAGTCCGTACGCCTAGCCCTGCGCCAGCCGAAAAGCCTAAACCCAAACGAGTTAGAGCGCAAAAACCAAAAACTATTAAGCCTATACGTAGCATAGAAATCAATCCGCAAGAGATTGATAGAATTTACGTTAGAAAAGCCGAATAATTAGTATTTTTTAACGTTTTCGTTATCGCCCCAAAGCGCTTCTAAATGGTACATAAGCCTAGTTTCGTCGTTGAAAACGTGAACTATTACGTCACCGTAATCAAGAACCGCCCATCTGCCTTCTTTAACGCCTTCCGCACGGATAGGTGCGTAGCCCATTTTTTCCGTTTCTTCCATAGCGTATTCAATAAGCGCGCGAGTATGCGTCATACTTCTACCGCTTGCCACTACAAAATAGTCCGCAACGCCCGTTTTTCCAGTAACGTTGATTGAAAGAACGTCTTCGCCCTTTTTATCAATAATAATTTCACAAATTTTTTCTGCTAATTCTTTTGAAGTTAATTTCTTTTCCATATTATTCCTTCCGTTAGTTTTTTTCTTTTACATAATAATTATACGCGTTTTCCGTTTCAAAGTAAATATCTCCGCCTCTATTTTGAAGATGAATATATTCTTCTTTTAAGCACTCTATAAAACACTTTTCAAAATCTTCTTGGTAATATTTTCTTAAAATTTCAACGCCGTCGTAAGTTCTACCTTCTTCAATCATATCCGCAACGAATATCAGTTTTTCAAGCGTTGTCATTTCCGCTTTTCCCGTAGTGTGATATTTTATTGCATTTATAATTTCTTCATCAATTATTTTAAGTTTTTCTTTTGCTATAAAAGCCCCTAAAAACGCGTGAACAACCGGTTTAGGCACGCTTTCTGAAAGAAAAAAACCTTTTACGCTTTCGGGCTCAATATATTTAGCGCAGTCGTGCAAAACGGCACTTATTCTAACTTTATCTTTATCAAGCCCAAGTTCTTTTGCTTTTGAAAGAGCCGTGGTTACGACGTTTGCCGTATGAATAAGCCTTTTTTCGGGCAAGGTAGAGCGAACAAAATCTTCGTACATATCGCCTTTATATAAGCCTTTTTCTTTAATATACTCAAATACTTTTTCGTCTAAACCATCTGGTTTAAGCCCTAGCGCTAGTTTGGTTCTAATTTCCGTTGAAGAGTTTTCTTTTCCAACGTAAGATAGCCTGTAAAAACCTTTGCCGTATTTTTCTTTTAGGTATTCTTCTTCTTTTTCGTAATCTACTAAAACGCCTTCTCTACCAAACACCGCTAGGTCGCAAGCAGAAAGTATTCTCTCTGGGTTTTTCCACGTCTTAAAGTCAATAAGCATATCTGCACCGCAAATAAAGTAAAGAGTTCCGCCTAGTTTTTCCTTAAAATGTTCTACCGTTAGATAAGTGTAACTTTTTCCGCCGTTTGCGATTTCAAAATCGCTTACTTCCACTTTTTCTACCGAAGAAAACGCAATTTTTAGCATATTAAGTCTATCTTCAGCGGGCGCGGGTAAGTCACTTTTATGCGGAGCAAAATACGTCGGCATAACGATAAGTTTATCAAGATTAAGTTCTTTAATGGCGTTTTTTGCTAGTTCAACGTGTTCAACGTGAACAGGATTGAACGAACCGCCAAGTATTGCCGTTTTCAATGCTTTTTACCTTATTTTTTTCTTGCCTTTTCTATTTTTTCTATCATTATATCGCCGGTTTCTTTAATGGTCTTTAAGATACTAGGAACAAGACGCGCGTCACAAGTTTTAATTTCAGGAATATCTAATTCGTAAACGAAGTCCCCAGAATAATCAATTTCGCCAAGCGCCGTCATAACCTTATCCCAGTCTATAAGCCCCCTATGTAAGGGGAAGTGTTGGTCGTGAATATAATCGTTATCGTGAATATGAAGGGTCGCTATACGCTTGTTTCCCATTGTATAAATAAAATCCCACGCTTCGTCGTCTTGAACGGGCAAGCCAACGTGCCCGATATCTAAACAACCTATGATATATTCACTATTTATTGTATCTAAATAATATATAAAATCTTCCTTTTTTGAACAAACAGAGTGTGTTATCATATACTTTCTTTGGTCGTTGTCCCACATGTTTTCGGTGGCAACTTTTATTCCATACTCTTTGCAAACGGGAATTAGTCTTTTATATAAGTCAATATTTATTTCTTTAAGTTTCGGGTCGTCATAAGTCATTCTCATTGCCTTTAAGCCGTGCATTGGGTGAACCACTATTATTTTTGCCCCCATAATGCTTGCGCATTTAATAGAGCGAATAATCATAGGGTAAATTACTTCTTCCCTTGTCTTTTCATCACCGATAGTTAAGCCAAAACGGAAGGGCGCGTGTGCTTGAACTATTTGTACGCCATTTTCGTTGGCGATACGGCGTATTTCTTTGGCTCTTTCTTCCCAATCGTCGCCACTAAAAATGCTTGTGCCTTTTGCCATATCGGCGCTATCAAAGTCGTAGTCTATATAATCAAAACCCGCGTCTTTTGCATATTTTACGCTAGTTTCAAAGTCAAAACGTTTATGCAAAGCAAAAATATTTAATACCTGCTTCATACTATTCTCCTTTAAGTGTTTTATATAATGCGGTTATACCATTGTTTACGTCAAAGTACGTCGTGGAAAAATCCCCCGTCCACCACGGATCCGCAACACCGCGTGAAACGCCAGCGTACTCTAAAAGCATTTTAACTTTGTCTTCGGGGTCGCCACCAAATAGCCTTTTAAGGTTTTTAACGTTGGCTTCGTCCATACCTATAAACAAATCGTATTTTTCGTAGTCGCTTGCCTTAACTTGAACCGCGCGCTTTTTAGAGTAATCAATACCAAGTCTATCTAGTATTTTTGCCGTGCCGTAATGTACGGGATTGCCAAGTTCTTCAGTACTAGTTGCCGAAGAAACTACTAAAAATTCGCTTTCCGTTCCTTTTTCTTTAATAAGGTCTTTTAGTAAGAATTCCGCCATAGGCGAACGGCAAATATTGCCGTGGCACACGAAGTTTATTTTAATCATAACTCCCCGCGCTCCTTTCTTTCTTTTTCTAATTTTTTAACGCTTTTCCAAAGCGCAAGACTTTCTTCAGGCGTAGTTGGTCGCGGAACGTCCCCAAAAACGTGTGGGTGACGGCGAATAAGTTTTTCCGAAAGCGTTTGAACAACGTCGGCAAAATTAAATAGCCCCGCCTCACTTGCAAGTTCGGCGTTTAGCATAACTTGAAGAAGTACGTCGCCAAGTTCTTCACACAAGTTTTTATAATCTTTTTTGTCAATAGCGTCAAAAACTTCTTCTGATTCGTTTTTAAGGCACTCTTTCATACTCTCAAAAGTTTGTGCCCTATCCCACTCACACCCAACGGGCGAACGAAGAATTTTTACTATTTCTTTAAGTTCTTCTATATCGTGTTTTTCTTTTTCTATGTAAACTTTTCCGTTATGCTCTCTCATAAATTCACCTTGAATTTATTATATATCTTTTATCAAAATAAATCAACGCTAATTACATTTAAAAACAAAAAGCGGTGAATATTCACCGCTCTTTGCCAAAGGAGGTTAAAAAATGATATACACCATAACAAAAAAAGAATTAAAAACAAACAACTACCTATATAATACACACTAATTATGACATATGCCTGTCGCAATGAAAAATTTTTTTGTAAAATTATAAAATATTTTTTTATTTTTCTTTTACCTTGACAAAAATTTTGGCTAGATGTATAATAAAGATAGATACACGACTGACGGACTAAAGCGGGTAACCGCAAGGGAGTGTATGCTGTAATAAGCCGACCGTCTGGGCAGTTCAATTTACAAAATTGAATTGCCTTTTTTTATCGGCAATTCTAAAAAGGAGCGTTAAAATGATTAGCGAATACTGGAAAGGTTTTAATAGCGGTAATTGGCAAGAAAATATTGACGTTCGCGATTTTATTCAACAAAATTACAGCGAATATACGGGCAATGATAAATTTTTATCTAAAGCAACTTCCCGTACTAGTGAACTTATGAAAAAAGTGAACGCCTTATTTTTGGAAGAAAGAAAAAAAGGCGGGGTGCTTGATATTGATACTGAAACCGTTTCTTCGCTTACTAGTTTTGCGCCCGGTTACGTTGATAAAGACAATGAACTTATTGTAGGTTTGCAAACGGATAAGCCGTTAAAGCGTAGTGTAAATCCCTTTGGCGGTATGCGTATGGTTAAGCAAGCGTGCGAAGCATACGGCTATACTTTAAGCGAAAAGGTAAAAGAAGAATTCCGTTTCCGCACCACTCATAACGACGGGGTTTTCCGCGCATATACCGAAGAAATGCGCCTTGCAAGGCGTTGCCACGTTATAACGGGACTTCCCGACGCTTACGGTAGGGGTAGAATTATTGGCGACTATCGTCGCGTTGCGCTCTACGGCGTTGATAGGCTTATTGAAGAAAAACAAAAAGATAAAGAAAAATTAAGCAATAAAGTTTTTGATTATGAAACGGTGCGCGCTAGCGAAGAACTTCACCAACAAATTACCTTCCTTGGCTATTTAAAGGAAATGGCACTCTCTTACGGCTACGATATTTCTATGCCCGCAAGTAACGCTAAAGAAGCAATACAATGGACGTACTTTGCTTACCTTGGCGCGATTAAAGAACAAAACGGCGCGGCAATGAGTCTTGGTAGAGTCAGCACTTTCTTTGATATTTATATTGAGCGTGATATTAAAAACGGCGTCTTAACTGAAGAAAAAGCGCAAGAGTTAATTGACGACTTCGTTATAAAACTACGCCTTGCGCGTCATTTAAGAACGTCTGAATACAACGAACTTTTCGGTGGCGACCCTATGTGGATTACCGAAGCGGTTGGCGGTATGGGCATTGACGGCAGAACGCTTGTTACTAAAAATAGTTTCCGTATGCTTAACACCCTATACACGCTTGGCCCTTCGCCAGAGCCTAACCTAACGGTGCTTTGGTCAAACAATTTACCTAAAGGGTTTAAGAATTTTTGTGCAAAAGTTTCTTGCGATACGGACTCTATTCAATACGAAAACGACGACGTTATGCGCCCATTATACGGCGACGATTACGCCATTGCTTGTTGCGTTTCTGCCATGAAAGTCGGCAAGCAAATGCAATTCTTCGGTGCGCGCTACAACCTTGCTAAACTACTTTTAATCGCTTTAAACGGCGGTTACGATACTACAACGAATATTAAAATAGGTCCACAAATGCCTGTTTTAGAAGATTTATCTTATGAGAGCGTGGTTGAACGTTTTGATACGTATATTGCTTGGCTTTCTAAACTTTACGTTAATACTATGAACGTTATTCACTATATGCATGATAAGTACGCCTACGAAAAAACTCAAATGGCACTTCACGATACCGACGTTCATAGATTTATGGCTTTCGGCGTGGCGGGGCTTTCAGTTGTAGCCGACTCGCTTTCAGCAATTAAATATGCTGACGTAGAAGCGATTAAGGACTCTAACGGTTATATCGTTGATTTTACTAGAAACAATGACTTCCCTAAATTCGGCAACGATGACGACCGCGTTGATTTAATAGCAAAAGAACTTACACATAAAGTTATTACTGAACTTCGTAAAACGCCAACGTATAGAAACGCAGAGCATACCCTTTCAGTTTTAACTATTACTTCTAACGTAATGTATGGAAAACACACGGGCGCAACCCCTGACGGCAGAAGTGCTTTCTCCCCCTTTGCCCCTGGCGCAAATCCTATGCATAATAGAGAAGAAAACGGCGCTTTGGCATCGCTTAACTCTATTGCAAAACTCAGTTATGACGATTGTAGAGATGGTATTTCTAACACTTTCTCTATCACTCCCGACGCTTTAGGTAAAACCGAAAAGGAAAGAATAGAAAATTTAGTTTCTATTTTAGACGGCTACTTTAAGAAAAAAGCGCACCACATTAACGTAAACGTTCTAAATCGCGAAACGCTTATGAAGGCTTACGAAAACCCAGAAGATTATCCTAACCTTACAATAAGGGTATCTGGGTATGCGGTAAACTTTAACAAACTTTCGCGCGAACAACAAAAAGAAGTTATTTCAAGGACCTTCCATGAAAGTCTATAAAAGCGAAGGAAAAATAAATTCTCTTCAAAGTTTAGGCACGGTTGATGGTCCGGGTGTAAGATTCGTTGTGTTTATGCAAGGCTGTAATCTTCGTTGCGGGTGCTGTCATAACCCTGACACTTGGGATAATTATGGCGGAAAAACTTATTCCGCTAGCGAAGTGGTAGATAGAGCCAAAAGATATAAAGAATATTTTAGCGAAAACGGCGGAATTACGCTATCTGGCGGAGAGCCACTACTTCAAGCCGAATTTGCAAAAGAAGTTTTTGCACTTTGCAAGGAAAATGGCATTAACACTTGCCTTGACACTTCGGGTAGCGTTATAAACGATAGCGTTTTATCGCTTTTGGCCTACACGGATAGAGTTTTACTTGATATCAAATATACCGAAAACGCTTTATACGAAAAGCACGTAGGTTGTTCGCTAGATAAGGTTTTAGAATTCTTGAAAATATTAGACGAAAAAAATATTCCCACTACTATTCGTCAAGTTATTATTCCAACCATTAACGATAATAAGGAAAACATTTTAAGGCTAAAGGAAATAGTTAAGCCGTACGCGTGCGTAGATAAAATTGAACTTTTGCCGTTTAAGAAAATTTGTGCCGTAAAGTATGAAAATTTAGGTATTCCTTTCCCCTTTGAAAAAATCCCCACCCCCACTGCTGAGCAAATGCAAGAATTAAATAATTTACTATAACAAAAAAGCACCCTTAAGGTGCTTTTTATTTTTTTCTATAAAATTTCTTATTGCAATTTTTGTAGTTATTTATCTTTATATAGTAATGAGCATTCATTTGGCGTTTTTTGCGTTAACCTTTAAATATTCTTTCTCTAAAATCTTTGCAATTTTATTCTCCAAAAAAATCTTATATAAAATTGAGAATACTATTAAGGCTATGACCTTAATTGCAAATAACCACCAAAATTCTAATTGTACGTTCATTAGAATTAAAATTTTATCTATTAATGTTGACACAATAATTTGCATTAAATAAACTTCTAGTTGTATATCTGATATCTTAAGAATGTATTTGTTTGAGCAAACACAAGAGAAAAAACCAAAATCAAAAGCAAAGATAAATATGACAAAACAAAAAAATAAAACAAAATAGGACCTTTGCCACAAATTATTAAAGCCTTTTAGAATGAAGTATAAAGAAACCAGCAAACTAATTTCAATAACAGTAAAAAGAATTTTTAACCATTTTTTCTTATATAATGATAATTTTTCTTTAAGAAAACAAAAAGATGGAACTAAGAGCATTCCCAAAAAAAATTCTAAAGAACGAACAATAGGAGATGTGTGGGTTGATAATAAGAAAATATTACTGCCTTTTGATATAAATAAATCTATAGATATTCTTATGATAGCGATTACAATAAATAAAGTGATTGTAAGCCTTTTATTTTTTATGAACCTTAAAAAAAACGGCGATAAAAAATAACAAAACAATAGAGCAGACAAAAACCAAGAAACACCATTGTAAGAGAAACAAACGGCACCAACGTCTGGACTCCATGCCTGTAGTAAAAAAAGATTTGATAAAAATATTGTGACATCGTTAAGCGTAAAACCTAATATACAAGTTTCATAATTTAACAACATAAATGCGAGTAACATAAAAACGTGTAATGGCCATATCTTTTTTATTTTATTAAAAACATATTTAAATTGAAAGCTTATTGTATTCGGCATTCCTTTTTTTAAATAATTGTAGCCAACCAAAAATCCAGAGGCAACGAAAAGGAATTCGCACATTCTTGCGCCCAAATCAATTGTGCGAGTAGGCTTACCTATATGCCACCACACAATTAGAAACATCGCTAAAAACTTCAACACGGTCAAACTATTTATCTTTTTCACAACAAAGCCTTCTTTTGTTTTTTTGTAATATAATAACATGTTTTGCTTTAAATTGCAATTGAATCATCTCCTTCCCAATTTCAATTATAACAAAACTTCATATTTTATTAATTTATCAATCATTATATTTAAAGGGAATTTTTTGCAACCTTAAAAATAGCAACGAGCATTCATTTGGCGTTAGTCAAATACGTCGCAACATGTTTTAACAATATTACGCAAAAACAAAAAAGAGTATTAAAATAGTATATAATAGTTAGCAACTGCGACTTTTTTCCGGACGCAATAGCGTTAGCGGTTGCCGGTTTGGGAAACGGTCGTGCTGTCAAAAAGAAAAACACCAGCCTTTATGGTTGGTGTTTTCTTTTTGGATGCAGCAACGACCTATTTTCCCGGACCGTCTCCAGTCAAGTATTGTCGGCGCTGATGAGCTTAACTTCTGTGTTCGGTATGAGAACAGGTGGGACCTCATCGCTAACGTCACCGCAATGGTATATCATTAGGTTT
>JAZOST010000018.1:0-29148 GCA_045657285.1 Christensenellaceae bacterium | reverse complement strand
CGACGCTATTGAAAAGGCAAAGTCAGGCCACCCCGGTATGCCACTTGGCGCTGCGCCAATCGGCTATTCTATTTTTACGAATATGGTTTTCAATAATAAAAATCCAAAGTTTGATAACCGTGATAGATTCGTTTTATCAGCCGGTCACGCTTCTATGCTTGACTATTCACTATATTATTTATTCGGCTTTGGTCTTAAGATGGACGACATTAAGTCTTTCCGTCAATTAGGCTCAAGAGCAGCAGGTCACCCCGAATACGGCGTATGCCCCGGCGTTGAAACTAGCACGGGCCCGCTCGGCCAAGGTATTGCTAACGCAGTTGGTATGGCTATTGCCGAAAATTACCTTGCTACTAAATTCAATAAAGAAGGCTTCCCCGTTGTTGACCACTACACCTACGCTCTTTGCGGTGATGGTTGTATGCAAGAAGGTATGGAAAACGAAGCAGCATCTCTTGCAGGTGCATTAGGTCTTGGTAAACTTATCGTTTTCTATGACGACAACGATATTACCATTGAAGGTAGCACGGACATTACCTTTACCGAAGACGTTGGCAAACGCCACGAAGCAATGGGTTGGCAAGTAATTAAGGTTAAAGATGCTAACGACGTTAAAGCATTAAACCGCGCTATTAAAAAAGCAAAGGCTGAAGCAAACAAACCTTCACTTATTATCGTTAAATCAACTATCGGTTACGGCAGTAGCATGGCTGGTAACGCAGGTTGCCACGGCGCTCCGCTCGGTGCAGACGCTCTTAAATCATTAAAAGATAACCTTAACTGGAATTACGCTCCGTTTGAAATTCCCGAAGAAGTTATCGCGCACTGTAAAAAGTTCGGCAGAAAAGGTAGAAAAACTGAAAAGGCTTGGAAGGCAATGTTTGCTGAATACGCTAAGGCTTACCCCGAACTTGCTACTGAATACAAAAAGTGGATGAAAAACGAAATGCCTAACCTTGCCGATATTGAAGAACTTTGGCAATATGAAAAGGACGACGCTTCACGTGGTTACGGCAGTACCGTTCTTAATAAAATTGCAAAATATATTCCTAACCTTATCGGTGGTAGTGCCGACCTTGCTAACGCAAATAAAACTACCATGAAAGGTAGAGGCGATTTCCTACCCACTGACAAAACTGGCTCTAATATGCACTTCGGTATTCGCGAACACGCAATGAGCGCAATTTGTAACGGTATGTATTTACACGGCGGTCTTCTCCCCTTCTGCGCAACCTTTGCAGTTTTCTCTGATTATATGAGAAATGGTATGAGAATGTCTGCTATTATGGAACTTCCCGTTACCTACATCTTAACGCACGACTCTATCGGTGTTGGCGAAGATGGTCCTACCCACCAACCTATTGAACACTTATCTTCACTACGCGCTATGCCTAATATGAGAGTTTATCGCCCTGCTGACGGTAGAGAAACTACCGCTGCTTACATTTCAGCATTTACCGGTAAAACTCCTTCTTCGCTTTTCTTATCACGCCAAACCTTACCTATGATTGAAGGTACTGGCAAGCAAGCGTTCAAGGGTGGCTACGTTCTTCGTGACTGCGACGCTAAACCTGACATCTTATTGATGGCATCTGGTAGCGAAGTTGGTCTTGTACTTAAAGCACAAGAAGTTCTTAAAGCAGAAGGTATTAACGCTAGGGTAATTTCAATGCCTTGTATGGAAGACTTTGAAGCACAAAGCGCAAAATATAAAGCAAGCGTTATCCCTGCAAACGTTAAAGCAAGACTTGCTGTTGAAGCAGGCGCTCCTATGAGTTGGTACAAATACGTTGGCCTTGACGGAAAAGTTATGGGTATTGAAACGTTTGGTACTAGCGCACCCGTTAGCGTAATATTTGACCACTTCGGATACACCGTAGATAACGTTGTTAAATACGCTAAAGAAGTTTTAGGTAAATAATAAAAATAAAAACTAAAAAACCTACTTGATTTTTCAAGTAGGTTTTTTTATTTTACTTTTAAGCAAGTTCTTCTTCTGCTTTTTTAGAGTTTATATCGCTAAGTTGTTTTAGTCTAAAGAACTTACCTTGTTTTGCCATAAGTTCGTCGTACGTGCCGACTTCAACCATCTCGCCGTTTTCCATAACTACTATTTTGTCCGCGTTTCTTATAGTTGAAAGCCTATGTGCTACGATAAAGGTCGTTCTGCCTACGATTGAACTAGATATTGCTTTTTGAACGTGGAATTCAGAAATGTTATCTAGCGCGCTAGTCGCCTCGTCTAAAATCAAAATTCTTGGGTTTCTAATAAGCGCTCTTGCAATGGTTACGCGTTGTTTTTGTCCGCCCGAAAGTTTATCGCCGTGTTCGCCTATATTAGTATCTATTCCGCAAGGCAATTCATCAGTAAACTCTTTAAGGTTAGCCATTTCTATAACCGCGTTTAATTCTTTTTCGCCGTATCTATCTAGCCCATAAGTAATGTTATCGCGTATAGTTCCCGCAAACAATATACTTGACTGCGGAACGACTGAAATATTATGTCTATATTCAGTTAAATCATAATCGTTCATCAATTTTCCGTCAACGTAAATTTCGCCTTTTTCGGCTTTCAAAAAGCCTATTATTAAGTTCATAAGCGTTGACTTACCGCTACCCGACGAACCTACCACCGCAATACATTCGCCCGCGTTTACTTTTAGTGAAAAATCTTTTACAACGTATTGGTCGGTATTTGGGTATTTATAGTAAACGTTTTTAAATTCAATATCGCCCTTAACGTTTTTAATTTTCTTTTTGCCGATATTATATTCAACGTCTTTTACGTTCATAATTTCGCCAAGCGAATTTATTGATTCAAATCCCGCGCTTATTTGTGGCGTTAAATTTACAAGTGACGAAACGTAATTGCTAAGTTGTGTAAACATTGATTGGAAAAGAATAATATCACCCACGCGGATTATCCCTTTGATTGCAAGGAAGGTACAAAATAGCAAGCACACCGCCGATAAAAACCAGTTAAGTGCAGGTATTGCCGAGCCAAAGCAAGCGGTTGTTTTATCAAGTTCTATACCAGAATCCTTAAGTTTATTTATGTACCTTTCAGTATCGTGAATTTCCGTTTCTTCAAGCCCATGCGCCTTAGTTACGGGTATCATCTCTATCATAGTGGAAAGTTTAGCGCTTACGCCTTCTAAATTCACCCTATATTGATGATTCTTTTTCCTAATGGACTTTCTAAAGCAACGTGCCACTATTACGTTAAACGGAACGGCAACTAAAAAGAATAGCGCCACAAACCCGTTTGAAACTATTGAAATAACAATAGCCACAATGGCGTTTATTATCATATAGATTAAATCAATCAAAATAAGCCTAAAAAGGTTATCGGTAGTTTCAATATCTTTAAGGAATTTTGACTGAATTTTACCTATTTGCATATCTTTTTGATAGGTTATAGATAAACTTTGTAGTTTTCTTACTACTGAATTTTTTATACCCGCACTTGTTGAGCGCATTATTTTACTTACTATACCGAAACGCCAAATGGTTACGGGCACGTGCACGGCAAGCAGTGAAAAAAATACCACACAGTTAATTATAATCGCCCGTAGTGCTTCACTGGTAAAACCTACGCTAGAAGTAAGCGCGTCCGTAACAATATTTACTATATTTGCGCTTACTATTGAAAAAGTAAAAACGGGCGCAACTTGAATTATATAAAGAAAAATAGAGAAAATTAGCGGGCCCCTATTCATCTTGGCAAGTTTACCAATCAGTCGCGCTTTAGTCTTTCCTTTGTTGCCAATAGCCGCTTCGTCAAAAAGATGGTCATAGTCAGGTATAATCTTCTTTCTGACCGTGGTAGTACTTCGCGGAAATTCGCCTTCCATAAAAAAGTCCTCCAAAAACAAAAACTTTAACTTAAAATTTTAAGTTAAAGTTTTTTTCTTACCAACATTTTAGCACCCTAAAAATACCAAGTCAATACGTTTTTGAAAATAAAAAAATTATTTTTTATTTTCTTACGTTTACTACTAAAATCCCACTTATAATGCCTACGACACTTGTAAATAATACGTCTAAAAAAAGCGACGCATTAAACCCCACCCCCGCGCCAATAAACGCGAATATTATATGTATAAACGCGCCAGAAAAAGAACCTATTAGCGCGCCTTTAATTAAACCGCGGTCTTCTTTTACGCAAAACACACAAGCGGTAAATATCGCTATTATTTTAATAAACTGATTTACTACCTTTACTGCGGTGGTATTTATCGTGGCAATCTTTACCACCACCGCAAAAAGCAAAACGAATATAAGCATACATGTTGTTGCCATAAATCCGCCCCTTATACTTTGAGCAAATAAACCACGCTTTTTTTCCATAATAAAACCCCCGCACTATCTATTTTAAGATATGCAGGGGCTTAAATTTTTAGAATATTTGCTTATTATTTTTCTTCAGCAGGTGCTTCTGCTTTTTCTTCCGCGGGTTTTTCTTCTGCTTTAGGAGCGGGTGCTTCCTTTACTGCATTGCCTTTTGCGGGAGCGGTTTGATAAATTGCACCCTTGTCAAACTTAACGTAAGACTTTTTGTCGTCAGCGCCGGTTTCTAAAACGAAAGTGTTTTCGTCGTTGTTGATTTCATAAACGAAACCACATACGCCACCGATAGTTTTTACTCTATCACCTTTCTTTAATGAGTCAACCATGTCTTGCGCTTGTTTTCTTTTTTTCTTGCCTGAAATACTATTCCATACTAAAAGTGCTATCATACCAACGATAATTGCACCGAAAAGTACTAACGTAATGGGATTATTGCCTTCTGTACCTGCTTCTGTTAAAAAGTTAAAAAACATTTTTTAGTCCTCCAAATTTATTTACCTTTATATTTTAATTTATTTTTGTAGTTTTATCAAGTGTTTTTTTGAATTTTAACACTCTAACTAAAATCTTTTATACGTATTTCCCGTCTTTTTGTAGAATTCTTCAAGATATTCACTAAAACGGTCTTCAAGTATCGCTTGCCTAATTTCGCGCATAAGCCTATTGAGATAGGTAATATTGTGAAGGCTTATTAAAATACTGCCCATCATTTCGTTCACGTTTATCATGTGGCGAAGGTATGCTTTCGTATAGTTTTTACAAGCGTAACAATCGCACTCACTATCAAGTGTAGTAAAGTCTTCTTTATAAGCGCCGTTTCTAACTACCACTTTGCCGTTAGAAGTCATTGCCGTTCCGTTTCTTCCTACCCTAGTCGCCAAAACGCAGTCAAACATATCAATACCGCGTTTTACGCCTTCAATAAGACAGTCAGGACTTCCTACACCCATTAAATACCTAGGAACGTTAGTCGGGTAAAATTCTAAAATAGAATCTAAAACGTCGTACATTATGTTTTTAGGTTCGCCTACCGAAAGCCCGCCTATACCTACGCCGTATTTAACGTAAGGTAGCGTTTCTTTTAAACTTATTTTCCTTAAATCCTTAAACACGTTGCCTTGAACTATGGGGAAAAGCGCTTGGTTTTCATTTTTATGGTGCATATAACACCTATCTAGCCACTTAAGCGTTCTCTCCATTGCGATTTTTGATTCCGCATAATCCGCACCATACGGCGAACATTGGTCAAACGCCATAATTATATCCGCACCTAAATTATTTTCAATGTCTATTGCCTTTTCGGGAGTTATAAAATGCAAACTTCCGTCAACGTGCGAATTAAAATATACCCCTTCGTCTTTTATTTTATTGAGTTTAGCAAGTGAGAAAACTTGAAATCCGCCACTATCGGTAAGTATCGGCTTATCCCAGTTCATAAACTTGTGAAGCCCACCCGCCTTAAACACCGTTTCGTCGCCGGGGCGCATATAAAGATGGTACGTATTTGAGAGAAGTATTTGAGTTTTAGCGTCAAGTAAATCTCTTGGCATAAGTCCCTTAACGGTGGCTTGAGTGCCTACGGGCATATAGGTTGGCGTTTCAATATCGCCGTGCGGAGTGTGAAGTATCCCCGCCCTTGCGCCAGTTTTCGCATCTTGTTTTATTGTTTCAAAGTAAAATTTTTCCATAATTAAATAATAAACATGCTATCGCCAAATGAAAAAAATCTATATTTTTCATTTACGGCGGTATTATAAATTTCTAAAATCTTTTCTCTAGTAGCCATTGATGATACTAACATTAGTAGGGTTGACTTTGGCAAGTGAAAATTAGTTATTAAACTATCAACGCACTTAAATTTGTAGGGCGGATATATGAAAATTTCCGTATCAGCCTTTGTAGGTTTTACAAAGCCGAATTCATCACTTGCACTCTCTAGCGTTCTAACGGTGGTTGTGCCTACGGCAATAATCCTTCTACCTTCTTTTTTTGCTTTGTTTATGCGCTCTGCCGATTCTTCGCTTATTTCGTAATATTCAGAGTGCATATGGTGTTTAGACGCATCTTCAACTTTTACAGGGCGGAAAGTTCCAAGCCCTACGTGGAGCATTACGTCAACTATTTCTACGCCCATACTTTCAATTTTAGATAAAAGTTCATCAGTAAAATGAAGTCCAGCAGTCGGTGCCGCCGCCGAGCCGTCGTGCTTTGCATAAACCGTTTGATACCTACCTTGGTCTTTAAGTTTTTCGGTTATATACGGTGGAAGTGGCATTTCGCCAAGCCTAGATATTATATCTTCAAAAACGCCGTCATAGATAAACTTAACCGTTCTACTACCCGCGTCTTCATTTATACTTAAAACTTCAAGCGAAAGTTCGTTTGATATTTGTAATTTTGCACCAACCCTTGCCTTTTTCCCCGGTTTTACAAGCACTTCCCACTCAGTAAGGTTAAACCTTTTAAGAAGAAGCACTTCTACCTTTGCGCCGTTTTGCGTAAATGCAAACATACGCGCAGGCAAAACTTTTGTGTTGTTTCTAACTAAAACGTCGCCTTTTTTTAGAAAGGACGGCAAGTCGCTAAAATGCCTATGCAAAATTTTATCTTCTTTTCTATCGTAAACTAAAAAGCGCGACGAATCCCTTGGATATACGGGCGTTTGCGCTATTAGTTCTTCGGGCAAAAAATAATCAAAGTCGTCAGTTCTAATCGTTGCCATTATTTTCGTCCTTTAATATGCTTGCGGGCGGGGTTAAACCTATATGGCGATAACCGCCTTCTAAAAGCACCCTACCTCGCGGTGTTCTTTGAACAAACCCTAGTTGAAGTAAATATGGTTCGTAAACGTCTTCAATGGTATTAGCGTCTTCGTTGATGGTTGCGGCAAGCGTATCAAGACCGCACGGCATACCCTTAAATTTAGTTGCCATTGCGGTTAGAAGTTTAATATCAACCGCGTCAAGCCCCATATCGTCAATTTCCATCATATCAAGCGTTCTAATAGCGTCTTCAAGCGTTATAGACTTGTGATTTTTTACGGTTGCAAAGTCACGCATACGGCGAAGAAGTCTATTCGCAATACGCGGTGTACCCCTACTGCGCTTTGCGCCTTCAATAGCGGCGTCTTTGTCTATAGATATGCCAAGCATATTCGCTGAGCGCGTGATAATTTCGGCAAGTTCTTCAACTGAATAATTTTGCAAGCGGAAAATAAGCCCAAACCTATCGCGAAGGGGTGAAGAAAGCATGCCCGCTTTTGTAGTTGCGCCAACTAACGTAAATTTAGGTAGTGCCACCCTTAAAGTACTAGCAGATGGTCCTTTACCTGTAATAATGTCAAGGAAAAAGTCTTCCATAGCAGAGTAAAGCATTTCTTCAACGTTGTGGTTAAGCCTATGAATTTCGTCAATAAATAAAACGTCGTTTTCGTTTAGGTTGGTTATAATTGCGGCAAGGTCTGCGGCACGCTCAATAGCAGGACCGCTAGTAATTTTAATTTGCGCGTTCATTTCGGTTGCGATAATGTGCGCAAGCGTAGTTTTACCAAGACCTGCTGGACCGTAAAGCAATACGTGGTCCAAAGCATCGCTACGCATTTTTGCAGCCGCCATTGAAACCGCTAAATTATCTTTAATTTTTTCTTGACCTACGTAGCCTTCCATTGACTTGGGGCGAAGGACGTTTTCAATTTCGTCTTCCGCATCAAGCATAGTGCTAGTAACTAATCTTTCTTCTTCCATAACTAACCTATTTCAAATTTTTAAGTGCTAAAGTAACTATTTCCGAAACGTTTTTTGCACCTAAACTAATCGCTTCTTTTACGCCCTTAATACTTTCGGCTTTGGTAAGCCCCAAACTCATAAGAGCCATTATTGCATCTTTATTTTGTTCTTCCGTTTTATCGTTTGGTTCTAAAACTGTAACTTCGCCCGTTTCGGTGTCCGTAACCGCGAATTTTTCACGAAGTTCTACTATTATTCTTTCAGCGGTTTTTTTGCCTAACCCTTTAACGCTAGACAACCCTTTTACGTCTGACGTAGCAATCTTAATCGCTAAATCTTTAATATTCATACTTGAAAGCACGGTTATGCCCATTTTAGGCCCAACGCCTGAAACTGAAATGAGTTTAAGGAACATTTCTTTTTCTTCAAGGCTACTAAAGCCGTAAAGGAAAACGCCGTCTTCTTTTACCGCCATATAAGTATAAACTTCGCCTTGCCCTGCGCTAGTAATTTTACTATATACTGAAGCCGAACAAGTAACTTCGTAACCTATGCCGTTATTTTCAATAAGCGCAGTTCCGTTTGAATATGACAAAACTTTGCCTTTTATATAACCTATCATAATTCTCCTTAAACGCGGAACAACCCGCCAAGTTTATTAGTTTGCGCGTGCGTTAACGCAACCGCCAAAGCGTCCGCCGCGTCGTCGGGGCGCGGAATTGCTTTTAAGCCTAAAAGCGTTTTTACCATTTTTTGCATTTGCGGTTTGTCCGCCCTACCATAGCCCGTAAGCGCTTGCTTTATTTGAAGTGGCGTATATTCAAAAATCTTACAACACTCTTTTGTAGCGGTGAGAAGTAGTACACCCCTAGCGTGCGCAACCGCAATACCCGTTTTTACGTTCTTTGCAAAGAAGAGTTCTTCTATTGCGATTTCGTCTGGCTTGAATTTTTCTATTACTTGCTTTACGCCTTTTTCAATTAGCGTTAATCTATCTGGCAAATTCATATCCTTGGGGGTAGAAATTATGCCGTAATCAATCATTTCGGGTTTTTTCTTAAGTTCTTTTTTTATAACACCGTAGCCAAGCGTTGCAAGACCGGGGTCAAAACCGACTATTATCATACATTATATTTTACTTTATAACCCAAAAAAAGTCAATATAAATACTATTTTATATAAAATAAAAGCCGATAAAACTATCGGCCTTTATTATTATAAAAATTTTTATTTTGCGTTCCTTTCGTCGTACGCTTTTCTAACTGCTGAAATCATTTCTTCGGCAAGCGCTAATGGATTTTCAGCCTTTGCAATAGCAGATGAGCAACCTGATGCAGATGCGCCCGCTTTGATTATGTTATAGCAGTCTTGCCCTTTAGAGATACCTGCTGACGGGAAAGGTTTAATCTCGGGATTAATTTCCCTAATAACCTTAATAACTTCGTCAACGTATTCTTTGTCGGCGGGTTTACCTGTGCCGATAAGTTCAGAAGGCTCTGCAACTAAAATGTTCGGGCCAAGTTTTGCAACTGCTTTAACTTCTTCAACTGAATCCGCGCAAACCATAGTAGCAAGACCAAGTTCGTCCGCACGCTTAATAGCATTTTCAATTTCTTCTAAAGAAAGTTTTCTTTCGGCGTGGTTGAGCATTACGCCAACAGCGCCTGCTTCTTTAACCGCTTCGGCAAGCGTTCTACCCATACCCCTACCTACAGGAATACTATCCATGTGTTGAGTGTAAACGTGAACTCTACCCGTAGTTAAACTTTGACTAACGCGGTAAATTTCGCTATCAGGAATATCTAAAATTACGTCAACGTCATATTTTTCGGCAAGTTTTTCTAAACCTTTTGCCATATTAACAAGCGTTTCGCCGTACATATAACATTTAGGTCCGTATTCAAAAAATGGTTCACTTATTTTATAGTCTTTTTTCATTATTCTATCTCCTATAGAGTTTATTTCTTGTTAAGTCTTTCGCCTACTGCACCGCCCGGGTGAATAAGTGCAAATTGTTCGTTCTTAAAGCCCGTTTCTTCAATAAGTGCCGTTTGAAGCGCGTGGAATATCATACAAAGTGCAGTGCTTGAAGTAGTGCCTTGCGAATTGTATTTATCAGTTTCGCGGTTTACGTATTGTTTAATAACTACATCTGCGCCAAGTGCTAAAGGCGATTCTAAATTTTCAGTAACCGAAATGATTTTAACGCCTTTTGCCTTACAAATATCCATAATGGGAAGAAGTTCTTTAGTTTTGCCCCCGCGTGATGCAAAAATCATAACGTCGCCCGCTTGTAAATATCCGCTTGCACCGTGAACTGCTTCGGCTGGAGAAATAAATCTTGCAGGGCGTTCAATACAGCACATAAGGTGCGCCATATGTTGACAAATAATTCCAGAGTGTCCGCAACCGCAAGTTCCTATTCTAACCGCGTCTTTAAGAAGTTCTACCGCTTTAGAAAATTCTTCTTCATCAAGGTAGTTAAGCATTTCGCTTATACATTCCGCTTCAATTTTGTATGCTTCTTTTACTGCTTGTAAACTTTCTTTTTTCATATTTCACCTAAAATAAATTTATTAACTCTTTTTCTTTTTGTTTGAAATTTTTATAAAGCTTAGCGTAATCTTCGCCTTTTCCGCTAAATTCCGCTTTTTTCTTAATAAGGCTAGCGCAAGCCGAATTTACGCTTTCGTAAACGCCACTTGCCACGCCCGCGAACATCGCACTACCAAGGCACGCTGTTTCGTTTTCGTTTAAGGTAGTAACCGTTCTGCCCAAAACGTCCGCTTTAATATTGTTCCATAGCGGGCTATTTGCTCCGCCACCCATTAAACGAACTTCACTGGCGTTTACTCCTAAATATTCAATAAATTCTTTAACGGTATATGCAATAGATTCCATTATCGCTCTAGTAAAATGACCTAACCCGTGCTTTAAGTCAAAGCCGAAGAAACTTCCCTTTACTGCCGAATTATTTTCAGGCATAACCGTTCCGCAAAGGTGCGGTAAGCAAATAAGTCCTTCACTACCAGCGGGAACTTTTTCAGCAAGTTCGTTTAGAGTTCCAAACGAAAGTTCGCTAGCAAAATTCTTCTTAAACCACTCTAGCGTAGCGCCCGCGGTGGGTGCCCACATTAAAAGGCAATATAACCCTTTTTTCATATAGTAAACGGAAACTTTAAGTCCGTCATAGTATTCGGGGAATTTTTCGGTAACCGCAACTATTGCTAGCGCCGTACCAGTAGTTTCACTAACTAAACCTTCGCGCGTGATGCCTGCGCCCGTTGCACCTGCAATTTGGTCTAAAGCGCTTGTTGAAACTAACGCGCCGTTATATTTACCAACCTTTACGCCACTTTCTTCTAAAATGGGAAGATTGTCTTTAGTTATGCCAAGCCAGTCTAAAACTTCATCAATATATTCGCCCGTATGAATATTCATATATAGCGTTGATGAATATAGCGACCTTGATGCCACGAATTTACCCGTCAAACGATATAAAATATAATCTTCTAAAAGCAAGAACTTGTCCGCTTTAGCAAAAATTTCGGGTTTATTTTTCTTTAGCCACATAATCTTAGGGGCAGGATAGCCTGCGGGGATTTCCGCTTGCCCCGTCAAATTATAGATTTTTTCTAAGCCGAATTTTTCCCCCATTTCTACGGCTTCTTTTTCAGCCCTATTATCAAGCCAAATAATAGCGTTCATAAGGGGTGCGCCGTTTTTATCTAAAACTATTAAAGTTTCACCTTGAGTGTCAACTGAAAGTGCGTCTATCTTATAATCTTTTGCAATTCTATCGTAAACGGTCTTAAAATTTTCAAAAAAACTTTCAACGGGGAATTCAATAAACTCTCCTTCAGTAATTAAGTCGTACTTAATTGATTCTGATAAAATCCTTTCGCCTTTGTCGTTAAACAAACACGCTTTAAGCGAAGTAGTACCAAAATCAACACCAAGTAAATTAGCCATTTTTTATCCCCCTTTTTTACTTACTATATAATTATAAAACCTAATTTACCTAAAGTCAATAAAAAAAGAATTCCTTTTGCGACTGACAAAAAGGAATTCTTATTATTCTAGTTTTCTATATCTACGTTGCGAACGATTTTTTCAAGGTCTAATGCAATCTTTTCATTAACTTCCCTATCTTTACTTTCAACCATAATTCTAATTTTAGGTTCAGTTCCAGATGCACGAATCATTATTCTTCCCTTGCCTTCTAGTTCAATATTGTGTTTAACAACGGCTTTGCTTAAAAGTTCACTATTTAACACCTTAAATTTATCGCCGACTATTACGTTTATATTTACTTGCGGATAAAGATTTGCCTTAAACACTTCGCTCGCTTTCTTTTTAAGGTCAATAAGCATATTTAAAACCGCTATCGCCGATAGTATGCCGTCACCAGTTGTAGCAAGTTCTTTTAAGATAATGTGTCCGCTTTGCTCACCGCCAAGTGAAAGGTTCTTTTCAACAAGTTTTGCAAGAACGTATTTATCGCCTATATCCGTACGGATAAGTTTAATGCCGTTTTCTTTTAGTTCGGCTTCAATACCCATATTAGTATGACTTGTGCCAACGACAGTATCTTCTTTCAACTTATCAAGCGATTTATAATATTTTGCAAGTGAAGAAATAATTACGTCGCCGTTTACTACGTTTCCGTTTTCGTCAACCACTATAAGTCTATCGGAATCTCCGTCAAATGCAAAACCTATGTCCGCCTTGTACCTTTTAATTCTACCCTTAAGATTTTCTGGATATAATGCACCGCATTTATCGTTAATTTTTAGCCCGTTATCTTGCGCGTTAGATGCAATAACTTTTGCTCCAAGTCTTTTAAATACTTCGGGTGCAATCTTGTGCGACGCGCCGTATGCGCAGTCTAAAACTACCGTTAAGCCTTCAAAAGTATTCTTTGAAGAAGATATTAAGTAATCACGATATAATTTTATTGCGTTTAAGTCTTGCCTGTAAGTGCCTATATTTGGATAGGCGTTAATCTTTTCGTTTAAAAAACAACGCTCTATTTGTTCTTCTTCCTTTTCGCCAAGTTTATAGCCTTCGCTACCGAAAACTTTAATACCGTTATATTCACCGCTGTTGTGTGATGCAGAAATTACTACGCCGTAATCATAGCCCAAAGTTTTAGTTAAATATGCAACGCCAGCAGTTGGAACTACGCCAAGGTCAAGCGCAAAACCACCACCAGCCATAACACCACTTGCTACGCCAAGCGCAATATATGAACCTGAAATTCTAGTATCACTACCGATTAAAACTTTAGGATTTTTCTTTAGAACCGCAAGCGCATTGCCTATCTTAAAGGCAATGTTTTGCGTTAAATCTTTATTGACGATACCGCGAAGTCCGTCCGTGCCAAAAAATAACCCCATATTATTCCCCTTTAAATTCCTTAAGATATTTTTTTGCTAGATTTTCTTTAACTTCTTGGCGAACTCTACCTATAACAAAGTCGCCGTTTTTAACGTCTTTGGTAACCGTTGTTCCCGCACAAATATACGAATTATCTTCTATAACCACGGGCGCAATAATATTGCAGTTACTACCTATAAAACAGTTATCCTTAACTATGCTTTTTTGCTTAATTTTGCCGTTGTAGTTTACAAAAATCGCACCACAACCGATATTGCAGTTTTCGCCTATTTCCGCGTCTCCAACGTACGCTAAATGGTTTACTTTACTGCCTTTACCTATAACCGCTTTCTTAATTTCTACAAAGTTGCCTATTTTTGCGCCGTCACATATAACCGCGTTAGGTCTTAAACGCGCAAAAGGTCCTACGTAGCAGTTTTCTTTTACGGTTGCGCTTTCACATACGCTCTTAAACACAACTGAATTTTTACCTATCTTGCAGTCCTTAATATAACAGTCCGGCATAATAACTGCGCCGTCTTCTATTTCAGTGTTTCCTTCTATACGGCAGTTTTCGTAAACGATAACACCCTTACCGAATATTACGCTTTTGTCTATAAACGTTGACTTTTTATCTTTTAGTATAGGTTTATTCTTTTTCATATTTTCACCTTTTTACACGTTTTTAAAATTCTACCCTAAATTTTACACTTTGTCAAACACATTTTTACCATTTTTGCATTTTTATACCAAAAGTAACGCGATTTTTAATATTTTTAACGTTTACACGTTTTTGAAATTTAGGGGTAAAAATTAAAAAATTTGTTATGAATAATATTATATTATGTATATTTTATATTTAAAAGTTAAAACGCGTAGCAAAATTGCTACGCGTTTATTTTTAGTTAGATTAAATGTCTTTTTTAAGACTTTCGTTCGGCGTATCCTTAAACGATTTTTTGCCGTTTGTCTTAACTTCATTAACGACCATTTTAGATAAAACGAACATTGCAAGTACGTTAGGAATAACCATTAAATAGTTAAAGAAGTCCGTAAGTTCCCAAACCAAATCGTTTTTGAATATCGTACCAAGGAATACGAATACTACTGAAATTAGCATATAAACAATAGTTGACTTTTTGCCGAATAGATAATTAAAGTTAATTTTACCAAATAAGTTCCAACTTAAAATAGTTGAGAAAGCGAAGAAGAATAGACATACCGCAACGAAAATACCACCGATAGTAAGACCAGTGTTGCCACCGCCGAATACGGTTGCAATACCATTTTTAACTAAGTTATTTTTGTTTATGCCACCAGCAAGTGCTGCTTCTAATTTTTCGGGAGAAGAAAGCATACCGTCGCCAGCATAAAGGGTTGAAATTACGATTAATGCTGTCATAGTAAGAACTACAAATGTATCAATAAATACACCTACCATAGCGCTTACGCCTTGAGTGTGCGGATTTTTAACGTTTGCTTGCGCGTGCGCGTGAGGGGTTGAACCCATACCTGCTTCGTTAGAGAAAAGACCACGCTTTGCACCTTGACTAATTGCAATTTTAAGTGCGGCACCTATACCACCACCGATAATTGCTTCGGGCATAAACGCATACTTAAATATCATAGCAAATGCTTCGGGGATTACGGTAATTCTTGCACCGATAATAATTAAACCGCCAAGCAAGTAAATAACTGCCATAAGCGGAACTATCTTTTCAGTAACAGACGCAAGTCTTGTTGCACCGCCGATAAATACTACTGCAGTGATTACTGCAAGAACAACCCCAACAACCCAAACTGGAATACCAGATGCTTCGTTAACAGCACCCGCGATAGAGTTAGATTGTACCATTGAGCCGATAAAACCTAGCGCGATTACTGCTGAAATTGCAAAGAAAACTGCCAAGAATTTACCAAAACCGCCCTTAAACGCTTTCTTTATGTAATAAACGGGACCACCACTAACACTGCCGTCTTCATTAAGTAGTCTTGTTTGTTGAGCAAGAACCGCTTCAGAATAGTTGGTTGCCATACCGAAGAAAGCAATAACCCACATCCAAAAGATTGCACCAGGGCCACCAGTTAAAATAGCGCCACTAGCACCTACGATATTACCAGTTCCAACTTGCGCTGCAACCGCTGCGGTGAACGCTTGGAAAGAACTCATACCGCCTTTTTGCTTACCACCTTTAAGTTTCATGTTGCCGAAAACTTGCTTCATACCTTGCTTAAAACAGCGAACTTGTACAAAGCGCGTTTTAATAGTGTAAAAAACACCAACGCCAACAAGCAATGCAATTAAAACGTAGTCTGATAAATACGCGTTAATCGTTTGAACTACGTTTAGTAGTCCGTCTAAAAATTTTTCCATACCTACCTCCTAAAAAGAAAAAAGTTGCTTTCAGTAGAAAAGCAACTCTAAAGAATAAAAAAGCCTAGTGGTATTATAAAACGCCCCGTCCTTTTGCCTGAGAGATTGGAAAGAAAATTCTTTCTTTGCCCCTTCGGCACCCTTGCTGGTTGCAAGAGATTCTCCAGAGTTTCTCCGTTAACAGTCTTTTTCAATTCTGCTAACTTCACCGAAATTTGATAGTATTATATTGCTTTTATTAGTTATTGTCAAATAAAAACAGCACATAAAAAAATTTTTTGTAAAAATATATCAATTTATAAACATTATTAAGGTTTTATGTTATAATATTAAAAAAATTAAGAAGGTTTTTATGTTTGGTTTAGGCGTTTTAATAAATACTGGCGCTGTAATTCTTGGCGGATTTTTAGGCGTTCTTATAAAAAAAGGCGTTCCCGAAAGATTTCAAAAAACTTTGATGTCTTGTTGCGGGCTTGCGACCATCTTTTTGGCTGTTGCTGGCGTTATGCAATGTATGCTTAAAATTACTGATGGCGGACTTTCATCGCAAGGCTCGTTGCTTTTAATTCTTTCTATCGTAATAGGCGGTTTTTTAGGCGAACTTTTGAGTCTTGAAAAACGTATGGACGGGCTTGGCGAAAAAATAAAAAAACTATGCCACGCCCAAAACGACAATAAGTTTGTTGAAGGTTTTGTAAACGCTTCGCTTATTATGTGTGTTGGCGCAATGGCAATAGTTGGCTCTATTCAAGACGGGCTTACGGGCGATTATTCAATGATTCTTGCTAAATCTATTCTTGATACGGTAGTTGCTATAATACTAGCGTCCACCTACGGCGTGGGTGTAATTTGTTCGGCAATAGTTATTTTCGTTTACCAAGGCTTAATAACTTTAGTCGCACACTTTGCGGGTAGTTTTATAAGCGACGCGCTTATATTTAACCTTTCGTTTATAGGCTCCGTGCTAATCTTTTGTGTGGGCGTAAATTTGGCGTTTGGCAAAAAATTCAAAACCGCAAACTTGCTCCCCGCTCTTTTAGTTCCTATCGTCTATGAAATATTACTTTTAATTTTTTAATACTGATACGAATTATGCAAAAACTAAAAACACCCTGATGGGTGTTTTTTTGTTTCTCCTTGAACGTAATATGAATAATTTTAGATATTATTCTCATCAATTATTTTAGAAAGAAAAGTTTTAATTTTTTCCACAGTGTTAACAAGTTCGCTATATTTTTCACTTTTTACATCTACATTTTATTTGTTGATAGGAAAAATTTAAATAGGATTTTTGATATCGGGTGCTTCAATTTTTAATTTTACGCTAACCCCTTTACTTATAAGGTTTTTTTATTATGTCAGACATGTCAACGTCGTTTACGTATTTAATATTATTTGTTTCGTCCAGTGTAACGAGCATTAAATATTCGTCGGCGCCATAGATGACATCTTCAGCGTTTGACGGCGCGGGAACGTTATCATTGTCGTGAAGATATAAAGCCAAAGCATCGCGCGCGTTTAAGTATGCTTCCGCAAGATTTTCGCCAGCGCTAAAGCAACCAGCTAAATCGGGGAACGCCACCATATAGGTTTCACCGTCTTTTTTGAATATAGCGGGGAATACTAAATTTTTATCACACATAATTAAATCTCCTTTTTGTCCAAATCAATTCTCCAAACTGTTTTCTTCTAATAAGAAATCAAACAAACTTAATATCAAAACACCGTCGTCGTTGTAGTGGGTTTTTATAGCATCTTTTACAATAATAATCTTCTTAAACGAGTCGTTTATACGAGTAAGAGAGTTTTGTTCTTGTAGCATTTTCTCTCTATCGGGGATAGAGAATGCCGACTGAATATAATAGCGCTTGTCTGCTTTGTTCTAAAGCAAAATTGTAGGCGTCATTATTTAAGTTTTTAGTCAAAACCAATGTATCGTTTAAATCTACAACGTAAACCAATTATAATTCCTCAATTTCTTTTTGCGATACAATTTTTTCACCTTGTATAACGTAGTCTTTATTTAGGCCGAACATTAAGTCGTTAGAATCGCTTTCTCTATACATAACGAGCCTTTTTTTGCCATATTCTTTGGCTTTTTCAAAAGCGTGGCGAGAACCACTATCGCCTTCATTTTTGCGATAACTTGCAATTAAAACAACGGCTTTTGAATATAACGCTTGCAACCTATCACGTTCAATAAATCGTTTAACATTTTCGTATTTGTTTTTCGGCTCGCTTACGTATTCACTAACGACAAGTCCGACGCTGTTAATAATTTCATTTGCTAAACCGATATTTTCTTTAGGATAAATGTTTTCTATTGTTGACGGAAGAAAGGCAATGGTTTTAACATTGTTTTTAATACTTTCAATATGTGCAACCGTATCACAACCTTTTGCTAGACCACTAACTATATTGTAGCCTTTTTCAATTAAACTTTTTACAACTTTTTCTTCTCTTTCTACTATTTCATTAGTTGGCGTTAAAACGCCTATAACTGCAACGTTTTTATCTACGTTATTAAGTAGCGTTATATCACCCCTATATGCAAAGAAAAAAGGTCTTTCGCTATTTTTAAGTTTTACGCCTACAACAGGAAATGTATTATCAAAAACGCTAATAACGTTTATATCTTTATCTTTAAGTTCTTGCTCTACGGTTTGTAAACCGCAAGGAAAAGTATTTATATAATCTTCATTATAAAACGATTTCCAAAAGTGAGCGTTAGTTTTTATAACGCCCGTTTTTATTAAATTGTAAAGTTTTAATGAAATGTTTGAGTTCATAATCTTTACCTTGTTTTTGCCGTTACGTATAGTATAACACTTTTTGCGCCTAAATCAAATAGATACCCGATACAATCTTCAATTACGTTAACACCTTCAGTATAGATATCATCAACTAAAACAATATTTTTATCTTTAATTTTACTTAAATCAACCCTGCAAGTGTCTTTCGTAATACCTTTATATGGATTGTCGCCCGTATTGTTTTCAAGCCTCCAATTATGCGTTGTTTTAGTGTCTTTAACCCTTGTTATAGCATCCGTGCCGTTAATAAAACCTAATTTATTTGCACAACTTGAAATAGCCTTTTTGAACATCAGTTGGCCTTGTTTATACTTGCTTTCTCTTTTAGAACGAGGCATAACGCAAACTGTAAAATTTTTAAAATCGCTTTTATTAAAAATACTTTCCATATCTTTAACAAACCTTTCGGAAACTTGAACAAAATCTTCAACTAAATCTAGTTCGTTGTATTGATTAGTCATGTTTTTTAGATGGTTTATAAAGTCAGGATTGCCTTGCTTTTGATAGCCAACGTAATCGCAATTATAAAACGCCAAAACTTTCTGCTCTAAATATTTATTTTCGCCAATATAAAACTTTTTCATTAAATTCTCCTACACGAAATGCAAAGAGTGTAACGTCGCTGAACCGGCGCTAAATCATTTCGTTGGGCATAGTAACGGCGTTTTGGGTAACACCTACACGGACCTAAGCGATGAATATTTGCTTGCTGAAGGCGAAAAAATAAGGTTTTAAAAGGAAAAACGGCGGACCGCATTCCGCCGTTTGACACTTTTTTTGACACTTTTTAAGCGCCTTTGAGTTAAAAAAATAGCGATTTTCGCCCATTTTTTAGGCAAAAATCGCCGTTTTGGTGACCCCTACGGGAATCGAACCCATGTTACCACCGTGAAAGGGTGGTGTCTTAACCGCTTGACCAAGGGGCCTTGATGTGATTAAACTTATCTTGCGATAAATTTAACACTATATAATATGGTAGCGTATTTACTTTTTTTGGTAGCGGCGGTCAGATTCGAACCAACGACCTGCCGGGTATGAACCGGCCGCTCTAACCAGCTAAGCTACGCCGCCATGTGTTTTTAAGCGGAATTTCGCTTAAATGCCTTTGTATTATATACGAATAAAAAAATCTTGTCAATTATATTTTGCCGTTTTTTGCAAAAAATTTTTTAAATTTTTACTTTTTTGTGTTTTTGTTATTTTAATTATTCTGAATAGTGTTTTTCTTTGTTAAAATGCACAAAATCTTGTGTTTATTTAGTACAAATAGTATTGACAATTGACACTTATTAAAATATAATATATTAAGTAAAAGTGGCGGGAAATCGCCGATTTAAGGAGAAGATTATGAAAATCATCATCGGTGCAGATATTTGTATTCAAAAAGCCGAAGAAAACCTTAACGCTAAATTCATTTCTGGCGACGCCGAGGGTTTAGTTTCTAAAGGTATTCTAGATAGATTAAACAAAGCGGATTTCCGCGTTTATAACCTTGAAGGCGCTTTAACGGACAACGGCGACCCGCTTCAAAAATGCGGTCCTTGTATCAAAATGGACCCAAGAGGCGTTGCAGGTATTAAAGCATTAAAGGCTGACCTTATAACAATAGCAAACAACCACGTTGTTGACCTTGGACAATCTGGCTTTGAAGATACTCTTAAATATTTAAATGAAGCAGGTATCCCATATATCGGCGGTGGTATGACTATTGATGACGTTAAAAAACCTTACGTTTTAGAAAGAGACGGAAAGAAAATAGGTTTTTACACTTGCTGTGAACACGAATTCTCTTGGTTTAGCGATTACGGCTACGGCACCAATGGTTTTGACCCATTTGAAACCTTAGACGAACTCGTTGAATTTAAGAAGAAGGTAGATTTCCTTATCGTTTTATATCACGGCGGTAGAGAGTATTATCGCTATGCGTTCCCTTACCTACAAAAGACCTGCCGTAAAATAGCAGAAAAAGGCGCTGACCTTGTAGTTTGCCAACACACCCATTGCATAGGTTCTGAAGAAGATTATAAAGGCTCAAAAATCATTTACGGACAAGGCAACTTTATTTTCTGTAAATACGCTGAGCCCGGCGACGAATTCTGGGCAAGCGGTATGCTTGTTGAAGTTAATCTTGACGGTGACAAAGTTTCTTATGATTATATTCCTTACACCGTTGATAAAGAAGGTATTTACGCTACTGACGACCCGTCTTTTATAAATGACTATAAAGCAAGAAGCGAAGAACTTAAAGAAGAAGGCTTCGTAGAAAAACATTTCGCGGAATACGCTGACGAAGTAGGCGACTACTACCCCGATAGCATACTTAACAGCGGTCGTTTAGAAGTAATGATGAATTATACGTCTTGCGAACCACATAGACAAATGCTTGATTACTGCTTAAAGAAAAAAGTTATGGCTAAAAGCATGAAAAAATAATGTCCAAAACGCATAATAAACTATGCTTTAGCAGTTATGAAAAATTACACCACTAGCGAACCGCATAGAAAAATGCTTGGACAATGGCTTAAAAAGCAGTAATGAAAGGAGATATAAAGTAATGCGCAAAAACGTTATCGTAGAAGAATGTCATAAAAAAATAATGGAAAAAACCAAGCAAGTTTACGCTTTTGACGAAAGCAAAGACCTTGCTACTTGGAAAAAAGAATTAAAAGAAAAGTTCATTGAACTTTCTGGTATAGCAGATATAGAAAAAAACACCTGCCCATTAAACTTTGAAATTGAAGAAGAAGTTCAAATGGAAGGTTACAAAAGAATTCGCTTTACAATAGAAAGTGAAATTGGCGCAATAGTACCTTGCTACGTATTAATTCCCGATGGCGCAACTGAAAAATTACCCGTTGTAATTACCTTGCAAGGTCACTCTTCAGGTTTCCATAACTCTATTGGCGAAGTTAAATTTGCCGAAGATATTGATTATCAACCCCGTGGTCAATTTGCCGTACAAGCAGTTCGCGAAGGCTATATTGCCGTAGCCATTGAACAAAGAGCAATGGGCGAACGTAGAGCAAGACAAGGCAACCACGACGGCGCACAAATGTGTTCTTACGAAGCGAACAACGCGTTCCTTCTTGGCAGAACTATCGTAGGCGAAAGAACTTGGGATATTTCTAAAGTTATTGACGCACTTGCTAACTTTAGCGAATGTAATTTAGATAAAATTGTAATAACTGGTAACTCTGGCGGTGGCACTGCAACTTTTTATGCAGCGTGCTACGACGAAAGAATTAAAATGGCTCTTCCTAGTTGCGCATACTGCACCTATGCAGGCTCAATTATGGATATTTTCCACTGCTCTTGCAACTATATTCCGTCAGCGTTTAAGTATTTTGAAATGCAAGACTTATCTGGTCTAATTTCGCCAAGAACGTTTATACCCGTAGCAGGTAAAAACGACGTAATCTTCCCGATTGAAGAAGTTAGAAAGGCTTTTGAAACGACGAAGAAGATTTACGCTTTAGAAGGCGCGGAAGAAAACTGCAAACTTATTGAAACACCTAAAGGACACTGGTGGTGCGTAGATATTATGTGGCCAACCATCAAAGAAGAAATGAAAAGGCTTGGCTGGATTAAATAGGAGATAAAATGAAAGCAATTATAAACGCAACCGTGGTTATGCTTGACCATCTTATTCCAAACGGCGTAATTTTAATTGACGGCGAAGTAATTTCAGCCGTTGGTCCCGCAAAAAAGGTTAAAATTCCCGAAGGCGCGGAAATTATTGACGCGGAAGGCTATTACGTAGGACCGGGGCTAGTTGATATACACACTCACGCTTCGGATAATATGTGGATTTACGAAGAACCGAAAAAAACTTCGGAATATATGCTAAGCCACGGAGTAACTAGCGTACTTCCCGCACTATACAATAATTTAAATAAAGACGCGTATATAAAGGCTGCTGATGATATTATTAAAGCACACGAACGTGGGGACTTTAAAAACTTTGCAGGTTTTTATATGGAAGGTCCATACCTATCCCCCAACTTTGGTTGCGAAAGGGACAAGAACGTTTGGAAAGACGCAGTAGTTCATGACGAATATATAGAAGTAGTAGAAAAAGTTAAAGATACCGCTAAAGTTTGGTGTTTTGCGCCCGAACGCGAAGGAATTATGGAATTTGTAAAAGACGTAAAACGTTTAATTCCCGATATCACCTTTGCAGTAGCGCATAGCGAAGCACCGCCCGAACAAGTAGAAAAGTTTATCCCTTACGGCTTAAGAATTGCAACTCACCACACCAACGCTACGGGAACTATCCCCCACTATTCTGAATGTAGGGGCGTATGCGTTGATGAAGCGGTAAACTATAATAGCGAAATTTACGCCGAAATCATTTCGGACAGAATGGGTATTCACGTTCTTCCGTATATGCAAAGGCTTGTAAGAAAAATTAAAGGCGACGATAAGATTATACTTATATCAGACCAATTCGTATGCGACGGACCCGTACCCGAAGGTTTTGAAGAAGCAACCGACCTTCACTTTGATAACGCGGGCGAAATTGCAGGCTCTGGCTTAACGCTTGACGTAGCGTGCCGTAACTATATGGTGCATACGGGCTGTTCAATGACTGACGTGTTCAAAGCAGCGTCGCTTAACCCCGCAAAAGCCGCGGGACTTGAAAAACGCGGTGCGATTAGAGAAGGAAATTACGCTGACCTAATAATGGTTGACGATAAATTTAACGTAAAAAATATTATTTTTAAAGGAGAAAAATATGAATAAGATTTTTGACCCAGCAACTGATTTTGCCTTCAAACCGGGCGACTACGTTCCGTTTAAAGACAGAGAACTTTGCGAAAAACTCCGCAAAATTAGCGGAACTGACCTTGAAAAGCGTGAAGCATGGCATCACCCCGAATTCAACATTAAAGTAATGATGAATCCGCACCCCGTTTTAATTGCTACCCTTTTCTCAAGAATTAAAGAAGCAAGCGAAAAAGGCAAGAAGATTACCTTAATTTTAGGTAACCCCGAACCCGATACATATATTCCGCTCGCTCAACTCATCAACTACTTCAAAGTAGATTGCAAAAACGTACACATCTTTGCAATGGACGAATGGGCTGACCAAGACGGCAATATCGCTCCCGAAACCTATAAAGCAGGTTTTGCACACTCAATGCTCAAATATTTGGTATTCCAAATTGATGAAAAACTCCGTATGCCTTTAGAAAACGTACACTACCCCACCACCAAGAATATCAACGATTATTCTGATATGATTACCGATTGTGGCGAAGGCGGTGCTGACATTTGTTCATCTTCACCTGGTTGGACTGGCCATATGGCGTTCATTGACCCCGTTAAAGATTTCTTCCCTGCAGGTTTTGACCCCGCTGTTGAACCTACCAAAGAACAAATTGACGAATGGCTCAATATGAAAGCAAGAATCGTAGAACTTCACCCATTAACCGTTGCTCAAAACTCACTTCACGGTGTATTTGGCCAATCTGGTTACATTGCAGACGTTCCCCCGAAAGCAGCAACTATCGGACCTGTTGACGTTAAGAACGCTAGAGAAAGAATTGAAGTACACGCATTATTAACTAACGCAACCTTCTCTTCTTGGCAAAGAATGACTTCTAGACTTGTTCTTCACGGACCTGTTACCCCGCTTGTTCCTTCTTCAATGCTTCAAACTATGAAAACTCAAGTTCTTGTTTCTGATGAACTTGCTGCACCGTTTGATTGTTGGGAAAAAGTTGGCTATTAAGATAGTTTAGGAGTTAAAATGTCTAATTTTGACGTAAAAGTTGGTTTTTCAAGGGTGGAGATAAATCCACCCCTTGGAATAAACCTTTCTGGATATTTTCATCAACGCCTTTGTGAAGGCAGTCTTGACGATTTAGAATTAAACGCCGTTGCAATTTCTAAAAATGGCAAAACGGTGCTTTTAATCTCCGTTGACTGCGAAGCTTTAACGAACGAATTTTGCGACAGCGCAAAACAAGCGATTTCTGAAAAGACAGGCGTAGATAAAAGCGCAATATGTATTCAAGGCACGCACACACACGTTGGTGCGGGTTTTGGCGTAGAAGATGAAAACACTAACGATATTGACAGAGCATATTATAAAGACGTTTTAGACAAACTTGTACTAGTAAGCAGTAACGCTATTAGCGACCTTACTAGCGCTAAAATGGGTATTGGTTTTTCTAAAGCGGAAAGAATAGGTTTTAACCGCCGTTATTTAATGAAAGACGGCTCTACCGCAACTAATCCCGGCGTAAACAATCCTAATATCGTTAAATCAATAGGTCTTCTTGACGAAGCGGTAAACGTAATCCGTTTTGAAAGAGAAACTGGCGATAACGTAGTTATCGGCAATTACGGCAACCACCCCGACGTTATAGGTGGAAATCTTGCTTCTGCAGACTGGCTTGGCTTTACCAGAAGAATTTTTGAAAAAGCAATAGACAATACGAAGTGCGTATTCTTTAACGGCGCGCAAGGCGATATAAACCACGTAAACGTAAAACCTGTTGGTGGCGACCTTAATGGTATGTTTAACGACTTTGACGACGTTACGCGTGGCTATGCACACTCTAGACATATGGGTAACGTTTTAGCGGGCGCTCTTATGAGTGTTTACGAAAAAGTTGAATTTATATCAGTAGATAGCATTGACTATATTGAACAAACCATAGACGTTGCATCAAATATGCCAACAAAAGAAGAAATGCCCGAAGCCTACTATATTCAAAAAATGGATGACGAAGGTAGAAGAGATGAACTTCCCTACAAAGGTATGATGCTAACCACTATGATTGCCGACGCTAGAAGAAAGATTAAACTTGAAAACGGTCCTGCTACCTTCCCACTTAACTTAAGCGTAATTAAGGTTGGCGAAGTTGCTTTCGTAGGTATCCCCGGTGAACCTTTCGCTGGTATAGGTTTAGGCTTAAAAGAAAATAAAAATTTCAAAATGGTATGCCCTATGTGTTTAACTAACGGCAACCTAAATTACTTTCCTATGAAAGATAGTTTTGACGAGGGCGGTTACGAAGCCAAAACGTCTATATATAAGGCAGGCGTTGCCGAAACCATTATTAAAGAAGGCAATAAAATTTTAGACAAAATTTAAAAAATTTATATACTTTAAGGAGAATAAATAAGTATGGAATTCAAAGTGTTTCAAAAAGAATTAGAAGTACAATCAAAAGGCTGGAGACCGACTTTCCACGACGTTTCTAGAGAAATTATTGACATCGTAAAAATGTCTGGCATTAAAAATGGTACGGTAACGATTGCATCACACCACACCACTTGTTCTGTAATGGTTCAAGAATGCTCACACGATATTGACGTTTACGATTTAGAATTTTTACAACACGATTTACTTAAAATCATGCAAAAATTCATTCCCGACTATTCTGAAGAACACCCCTATCTACACCCCGGCCCTATCCACAGCCAATTTGGTAGATGGGTAAACGAACCCGGTGACTTCACCAGTCTTAACACCGACGGCCACTTACGTTCTGTATTCTTTGGCAGAAGCGAAACCATGACCATTAAAGACGGCGTTTTAGATGGTGGCGAATTCGCTCACGTTTACTTTATTGACTGGGACCAAGTTAGAGCAAGACATCGTCAAATCAACGTAACCGTTATGGGTACTACCGAAGATATCAACGATAGAAAATACAATGACGGAAAAGTTATTGATACTTGGAGAAAATTCACGGACGAAGAAAAAGCAGACGACGTTCACTACACTCTCCAACAAACCAGAAGAAAATAATTTCTTTTATAAAACTAAAAAGGCAAAGCGAAACGCTTTGCCTTTTTTATACAAAAATATTGCTAAAAAACAAATTTTGTGTTAAAATATCTTTGCGATTTAGTTTAATAATAACTCACATTAGGCATACTGTTAGTTAAAAACGTATGCCATTAAGTCCTATTGTGAGGTAGAACTAAATCGCAAGGCATCGTTTTTTATGCGTTGCCGAAAGGTAGCGCATTTTTTTATTACAAGGGGTAAATTATGAACGAAATTGAACTTGAATATACAAGCATTCACACACTTCGCACGATGGCAAGAGAAATGGGCGTAAAAGCACCTACCTCGTTAAGAAAACATGAACTGATTGGTGCAATTATTAGAATTGATAAAGGCATTGATAAGCCGTACCGTAGCAACAAAGGCAGACCTAATATTGACACAGAAATAGATTATGAGAAGAAAATTCCTTATAATTTATCAAAAAAAGAAGAAGAAATTATAAAAAAATTTAACATACTTATTGATATTAAAACAGAATTAAAAAAAATAAAACAATTAATAACTGAATTACTAGAAGATTAAAAAACACTATCGTAGTGTTTTTTTATTTTTCTTTTCTTTGCTTGTACTCAAAATAAACGCGTGGTATAATAAAAATATGAAAGAGTTCTTTTTTAACTATTACCCCGCTTTTAAGTGCATTGCAAATAAATGCAGGCATACTTGTTGCGCGGGCTGGGAAATTAAAATAGATAGCGAATCGCTTGCTAAATATAAACGTGAAAATTCCAAATTTTCTCTAGCGCTACAAAAGGGTATAAACTTTAGAAAAGCAAAATTTAAGACGGACAAAAGTAAGCGCTGTGCTTTTTTAAGCAAGAACGGACTTTGCGACCTTATAACAAACCTTGGCGAAGAAAGTTTATGTATGGTTTGTTCTTTGCACCCACGTTTTAGAAACTTTTTTAGCGATAGAATTGAAACGGGGCTTGACTTTGCCTGCGAAGAAGCAACTAGAATTATTTTATCTTTTGATGGTAAAATCGTGCCTATCATACTCTCTAACGACAACGGGGAAAACCTTACCTTTATAGAAGAACGAATTTTAGACTTTAGAGAAAAAGCCGTTTCTCTTATTTACGAAGATAACAAAACTATAAACGAAAAAATATCTTGCCTTTTATCACTATGCAAAGCAAACGTAAATGAAAATGACTTTAGTAAAGTGCTAAAAACGTTTACACGTTTTGAAAAACTTGATAAAAGTTGGAGCGCTAGGCTTAAAAAACTAAAGGGCAAAACTTTTTCTTTATCAATAAACGAAAACTTAAAAAACTATTTTGAACAGTTTTTAGCAAATTCGTTATATAAACATATATCAAGCGCCGAAGACGTTTTAGGCGCGCAAGCAAGAACTATTGCAGTGATTTTGTCGCTATGGATTATAAATAGCATTTTGGGTAGCGAAAAAGGTAGCAAAGACGATTTTAATTTGCTTTGCGATATAGTTAGGGCGTATTCAAGCGAAGTTGAATATTCCGAAAAAAACCTTATTTCATTATACGATTTTGCATATAAATTTATAAAATATTAGTGAAAGTATTTTTAGGAGCGATAAGAATGACTGAAAGAATTGCCTTACTTACCGACCTTACGCTAAAAGGAAAAATTCTTGATTTTATAAAAGATTAGTGCTATAATTTATAGCACTAATTACTTTTTAGGGGCTTTTATGAGAGCATATTTAATTCAACCACCATACTCAATGAACTATGCCGATATAGACGCGTGTTTTAATACTCTAATTAAACTTTTAGATAAGTGCGACGATTCTGCTGACATTATTGTTTTGCCCGAATATTCTGACGTTTTATCTGCAACACCTAGCGGAAAAACTTTTATTGAGATGATAGAAAAATATTCGCCTATCATTGAAAAAAAGGTTATTGAAACGGCTATTAGATGCAAGGCTAACGTATTTGCAAACTTCGGGTATAAAACGGAAAACGGCTACAGAAACACCACCCACGTTTTTGATAAAACGGGAAACGTTGTTGGTAGATATTTTAAGCATCACCCCGCGCCTAGCGAACTTAAAAATCCACAGATAGATACCGCTTATGCGGAAAATCAAACGGATTTTTACACGCTTGACTTAAGTGGGCTTCGCTACGGCTTTAGAACTTGTTATGACTTTTATTTTTACGAAGACGCCGTTAATATGGCAAGAAAGAATTTAGATATTATAATAGGATGTTCCTATCAAAGAACTGACACGCACGACGCTCTTGAAATTATGAATAGACATTTAGCATACAACACTAATGCTTTCGTTCTTCGCTCATCAATATCTCTTGGCAAGAAAAGTAAGGTTTGCGGATGCACTATGGCAGTTGCCCCCAACGGCAAAATTCTTAAAAACCTTAAAAACAAAGTTGGAATACTAAAGATTGAATTTGACCCGAAAGACAAATACTTTAAGCCGTCTGGATTTAACGGCGCACCTAAATCTCATTACGAATACGTTGACGAAGGTAGAAAAAAATAAAACAAAAAACTGCAAGTTTTCTTGCAGTTTTTTTATTTTACTTATTACAAAGTTCTATTAATTTTTTATGGTTTTCAGCAATATCTTTGTAGGTGTACTTATTTCCCATACGAAGTTCGTAAGTAAACGGCCCCGTATAGCCAATATCTTCAAAGGCATTAAGTATTGCTTTCCAGTCATTACTGCCGTCAAAGGGCATCAAATGACCT
>JAZOST010000017.1:0-14057 GCA_045657285.1 Christensenellaceae bacterium | reverse complement strand
ATGGAACTTGCTGACGCGTTATTCGGCGTTACCATGCAAGAAAAAGGCGTTTCAAGGCTTGTTTCAGTAAAACTTTCAGACATTGCTGAAATTGAAGGCGACGGCACTTTATAAGGACAAAATGGGATTATTTTCAAAACTAAAAAATGCCCTTTCTAAAACGAGAAACGGCTTATCAAAAAAACTTAGTGAACTTTTTAGCAAGAACAAACTAGGCGACGAATTTTATGAAGAACTTGAAGACCTTCTAATTTCCGCCGACGTTTCCGTTCAAACTACTATGGAAGTGGTTGAGCAAATAAAAGATAGAGCGATTAAAGAGAAGTCTAAGAATAAAGATTACGTTACTAATCTTTTGAAGGAAGAACTTTTAGACACTCTATCTTATGCAGACCCACTAGAACTTAAATATCCGCTTATCATAATGGTAGTTGGTGTAAACGGGGTAGGTAAAACTACAACGATAGGTAAACTTGCCAATAAATTCATTAAAGAAGGCAAAAGCGTTACCGTTGCGGCGGCGGATACTTTTAGGGCTGCGGCAGCAGACCAACTTTCCGTTTGGGCTGATAGGGCAAAGGTAAGAATTATCAAGCACTCTGAAGGCGCGGATGCGTCAGCGGTAGTGTTTGACGCTATAACTTCTTGCAAAGCAAAAAGTACTGACGTTTTAATAGTAGATACTGCGGGTAGACTTCACGTTAAAAGCAATTTAATGGAAGAACTCAAAAAAATGGATAGGGTTATTAAGCGTGAATACCCCGAAGCAACCTATTATAAAGCAATAGTATTAGATAGCACTACGGGACAAAATGCAAATAGTCAAGTTCAAGCCTTTAACGACGCAATAGGTATTGACGGAATAATACTGACTAAACTAGATGGTACGGCAAAAGGCGGATTTATAATTTCACTTTCTTACGAATTAGAAGTTCCCGTTTGCTACGTAGGTACGGGCGAAAAACTAGACGATATAGAAGATTTCAGCGCGGAAGACTTTATTGATGCGCTATTTGACTAAAGGAGAATAAATGGACTTTCTTAAAGATAAAAAAGGCTTTATTTGCGATATGGACGGCGTTATTTACCACGGCAACAAGTTGCTTGCGGGCGTTAAGGAATTCGTAAATTGGCTTAAAGAAACGGATAAAAAGTTTTTATTTTTAACTAATAATAGTAATAAAACGCGTCAACAACTTCAAATAAAACTAAAGAAAATGGGGCTAGAAGTTGGGCTAGATAATTTTTACACCGCATCGCTTGCGACTGCTAAATTTTTGAAAAGCCAAGGCGCAAAAACCGCTTACGTTATAGGCGACCACGCGCTTATAGGCGCTTTAGAAGACGAAGGTATAAACTTTGATAGCGACAACCCTGAATACGTCGTAATAGGCGAAACTTCTGACTATAATTACGATAAAATTAAACTAGCAACCCTTTTAGTAAATAAAGGCGCAAAACTAATCGGCACTAATACGGACTTAACAGCACCTACCGAAGAAGGAATTGTTCCTGCTTGTAGGTCGCTTATAGCACCAGTTGAATACGCTACGGGCAAAAGTGCATACTTCGTTGGTAAACCCAACCCACTTATGATGCGTACGGCTATGGAAATGTTCCACCAATACGGAATACACTCTAAAGACGTTGCAATGATAGGTGACCGTATGGATACGGATATTATCGCCGCAATAGAAAGTGGTATTGATTCAGTTTTAGTGCTTTCGGGCGTAAGTAGTTTAGATACTGTAAAGCAGTTCCCGTATGGACCAAAGGTAATTCTAAACGGCGTAGGTGATATAGTTAAATAAAAGAAAAAGGCTAACGAACTCGTTAGCCTTTTGTTTTGTTCTTTTAATGTTTTAGCCGTTTACTTCAACGCCCGTGGGGGAAAGAAGAAAAACGTTTTTTTGCATTTCATAAATGCCACCACCAAGCGCATAAACCGCGCCTGATAACATATCTAAAACGCGCATAGCAGTTTCGGGTTTAAGTTCACTCATATGTACAACTGGGGTTTTGCCCATTTTAAGTGCATCAATAATTTTGCTTACGTCGTCGTAACTTGTGGGCGCGCAAACGTAAACGGGGCCTTTAGAACCCATTTCTACACTTTCAAAAGGATTTTTTGCACCCATTTCAGTTCTTTCGTTTTTCGTTTTAGAATCTCTTCCAAATAAATCAAATAACCCCATTATTTTTCTCCGTAATTTCTTTTTCCAAAAAGTGCCGTGCCAAGCCTTATCATATTACTGCCGTTTTTTATTGCGGTAAGATAGTCCCCACTCATACCCATTGAAAGATAGGTAAATGGAAAACCTTTTTTCTTATAATTATCGTAAATAGCGCGCATATTTTTAAAATAAATTTCGGCTTTTTCTATTTTAGAGCCTAGCGGAAGCATTGTCATAAGCCCTTTTATTTTAACGTTACTTAGCGCGTTTATTTGGCAAATTGCCGTATCTAAATCTTCGGGATAAAATCCACTTTTGCTTTCTTCTTTAGAAATATTTACTTCAACTAAAATATCTTGAATAACGCCTTTTTTAGTAGCCACGTCGTTAATGGCGTTTGCTAGGCGTACACTGTCAACCGAGTGAATTAAATAAACGTTACCAACCACAAACTTTACTTTGTTCGTTTGAAGGTGTCCTATAAAGTGCCAAGTTCCGCCTTTAACGAAATCTTTTTTATCTCTAAATTCGTAAGCGTTATTTTCGGCAATTACGTTTAAGCCTAAATCAATGGCTTCGTTAATCGTTTGATAAGGCATAGTTTTAGTTGCGCCTACAAGCGTAATTTGTTCGCCTAAATTATTACCGCCACTAATTTCGCTATAAACTTTTTCTAAATTTTCCTTAAGCATTTATCTCACTTAAAAGGTCGTCCATATTGTATAGACCTTGCGTTTTGTTTGCTATAAATTTTGCCGCTTTAACCGCGCCAAAAGCAAAAACACTTCTGTCGCTAGCATTGTGCGAAAAGGTAAGAGTTTCGTTTTCGCCTGCGAAAATAACGTCGTGTTCGCCAACGATATTTCCACCGCGAATAGCGTGAATACCAATTTCTTTTTTATCTCTCTTACCAACGATACCTTCTCTGCCATAAGTAAAGTAGTTTTCGGGAAGGATTTCTTTTACGGCGTTTGCAAGCATAATAGCCGTGCCACTAGGAGCATCCGCCTTTTGATTGTGGTGTTTTTCAATAATTTCAATATCAAAACCAGATAGGGCAGAAACAACGTGTTTTACCGCACGTATTAAAACGTTTACGCCAAGCGACATATTAGCAGAGCGGAAAATAGCAATCTTTTCGCTTGCTTTATTTATTTTTTCTAAATCTTCGTTAGTGTAACCCGTAGCACAAAGAACTGCGGGTACGTTATTTTTAATAGCAAATTCTAAAATGCTATCTAACGCTTTTGGCGAAGAAAAGTCAATAATAACGTCAACTTTTTCTTTAACGCAAGAAAAAGAAGAATAAATAGGGTAGTCTTTATTAGAAAAATCTTCTTCTAAATTCACACCGCAAACTGCGGTTATGTTTTCATCTAAAGCGCATGCGTCGTAAACTTTTAGACCCATTCTACCTTTAGCGCCTGAAATTAAAAGTTTAATCATAATTACTCCTTAATTTTAAGTCCGAAGTCTTTAAGAATTTTAATCATTTCCGCAGTGTGATGCGGTTCAAGTTCGGTAAGCGGAGCACGAACGATACCCGTGTCAAGACCAACAAGTTGCATAGCCTTTTTAACGGGGATAGGGTTAACTTCGCAGAACATAATATTGATAAGGGATAAAAGTTCTTCTTGCAAAGTGTTTGCCTTTATACTTTCGCCAGCGTAAAAATATCTAGCGACGTCGCCAACTTCTTTGGGGAGAAGGTTAGAAACTACCGAAATAAGCCCCATAGAGCCTATTGAAAGCATTGCAACGTTAAGGTTGTCGTCGCCAGAGTAAAGAGCGGTTTTGCCCCTAATAAGCCTTGCGGTATCGCAAATTTGTTCCATATTACCACACGCCTCTTTAATACCGCCGATATTTTTGTGTTCGGCAATTCTAGCCATAGTTTCGGGAAGAATATTTACGCCCGTTCTTGCGGGAACGTTATAGCAAAGTAAGGGAATATTAACGCTATCGCCAATATCGTTATAATATTTAACCAAGCCGTTTTGAGTACATTTATTATAGTAGGGGGTAATTACCAAAAGACCATCCGCACCGATTTTTTCAGCAAGAACGCTTTTTTCAATAGCGTGTTTGGTGCAGTTAGAACCAGAGCCAAGAATATATTTAACCCTACCCGCGATTTTATCGTACGAAAATTTTGCAATTCTATCGTATTCTTCGTCGGTGATGCAAGGTGCTTCGCCAGTAGTTCCCAAAATGCAAAGCGCGTCAATGCCGTTTGAAATTTGGTATTCTATTTGGTTTGCTAAAGCGTTATAATCAACGCCGTCTTCAGTGAACGGGGTAATGCAAGCCGTGCACGTTCCCCTAAAAATTGTTTTATTCATAATTTACTCCAAATAAGGAAATTAGTTAAGTTGGTCTTTTACTGCGCCAAGTTCAATTGCTTTTTCGGCAATTTGAACTGCATTAGTTGCAGCGCCTTTTCTAATGTTGTCGGCAACAACCCACATACTGATACCAGAATCAACCGTTTCGTCCTTTCTAATTCTACCGATAAACACTTCGTCTTTGTTTTCTGCGGTAAGGGGCATGGGGTATAAAAGGTTAGCGCCGTCGTCTTGAAGAACAATACCTTTAACTGAAGAAAGAACTTTTTTAACTTCTTCAACCGTGCAGGGTTTTTCAAATTCAACGTTAATTGATTCGCTGTGACCGTAGTAAACGGGTACGCGAACGCAAGTAGCGGTAACCTTAATATTTTGGTCGCCTAAAATCTTTTTCGTTTCAAAAATCATTTTGTCTTCTTCTTTGGTGTAGCCGTTTTCTAGGAAAACGTCAATGTGCGGAATGCAGTTGCCAAAGATAGGGTAAGGGAATTTTTGGGGCGCTTCGCCACAAATACCACCCTTAAGGTCGTTAAAGCCCTTAACGCCCGCGCCTGAAACTGCTTGGTAAGTAGAATAAATTACCCTTTTGATACCAAACGCTTCGTGAAGGGGTTTAAGAGCAACTACTGCTTGAATAGTAGAGCAGTTGGGGTTGGCAATAATGTTTTTATGCCATAATATGTCGTTAGCGTTGCATTCTGGAACAACTAGCGGAACGTCAACGTCCCTTCTCCACGCGTTAGAGTTATCAATAACTAGCGCGCCTTGTTTAGCAAATATAGGTGCGAACGCTTTACTAACGTCACCACCGGCAGAAAAAAGAGCAATATCTATTTTATGCGCCTTAATGTTTTCTTCGTTAAGTTCAATAATAGTGTGTGGCTTACCCATAAAATCAACCACTTTGCCAGCAGATTTGCTTGAAGCAAAAAGGTAATAGTTTTCGGCGGGGAGTTGTCTTTCCGTTAAAACTTGTAAGAATTTGTTGCCAACCATACCGGTAGCGCCGACAACTGCGATATTGTATTTTTTCATTTTTCTTTCTCCTTGATAGAAATTTTCAGTATTTTTATTTATTTAATAAATAATAGTTTAGCAAAATGAAATAAAAAAGTAAAGTTTTTTACCTATAATATGTTTTTTTGATTGAAAAAAAAGTGAAATTAGTATAAAATATATTCGTGAAAGAATTTTCATCAATTTTTAATCTTAACTGATGATAATATTTTGTAAGGAGAAATATGGCAAATAAGAAAACAGGCGGGTTTATCAACCGTTTATTAGTCGGCAAAGAAAAGTCCGAAGGCTATGCTAGGTCAACCCTTCCGTCAAACAGATGGGAACTTTTTTGGGATATTTTCAAAGGCAGGTTTGGTAAACTTTTTATACTCAACATTTTAACGATACTATTCTTTTTACCGTTAATATTCCTTATCATCTATCGCACGGGGCTTTTAGCAACTTATGGTTCTTTATACCCGTTTGCTCAAGGTTTTGGCGTTGGATATTTAGCGCCCGTATCACTTACAGGGTATAGCGAAAATATAATTTTTAGCGTAAATACTTTAACCTTACTCTTTTTGCCGATTGTATCTATGATAGCCGCAATCGGAATTTCAGGTCTAGCATACGTTATTAGAAATATGGTTTGGACTGAAGGCGTATTTATCGCTAACGATTTTTGGCGTGGTATTAAACAAAACGCAAAGCAAATGTGTTTAGTTGCATTGCTTTATTCGGTTGTTTTCTACGTGTTTACGCTTGCTATTTCTTTCACAAATCAAGCAATCGCACTTGGCACTTTGCCGGGGCTTTTCACGGCAGTAAAAATTATTGCAATTATACTTTTATCATTTTGCACGCTTATTACACTTCATATGATAACCCTTTGTGTTACGTATGAACTACCTATGAAACACCTTATTAAAAATGGTATGGTTCTTTCAATTGGTATGATATTTAGCAATATCGTAATGGTTCTTGCTGCTGCAATTCCTTTCCTTATACTATTACTTGGCAATTTCGTTTTGTTGTTTGGTATTCTATTTATTCTCATTTTTGGGTTCTCGTTCGCAATGCTTGTGTGGACGGTTTATTCGCAATGGATTTACGACGGATACATTAACGATAAGGTTAAAGGCGCTAAAAAGAATAGGGGTATTTACGAAAAAGTTAAAAAGGACGATACTACCCTTAAACAATACAAAACTCAACAACAACTTATGCCCACGTCAAAACTTTCGTCTATGCCTATTAAACCTATAACTGACGAAGAACTTAAACTTGAAGAACTTCCCACGTCGTTTAGAAGAAGTGATATTGAAAAACTAAATGAAAGTCGCAAAAAACTTTATGAAGATAACGAAAAATACGTAAGAGAGCATAGTGGGGAAGAACAATTCGTCAAAGCAGTGGAAGAAAAGGCTATACTTGATAGTGAAGCAGAAAAACGTATTGCTAAAGCGAAAAAAGAACTTGAAAGAAATAATAAGAAAAAGAAAAAATAAGACAAAAACGCCGAAAGGCGTTTTTGACTAAATAGGATAATTATGAACAAATTACTAAAGTGTTTGGCTTTTGATGGTCAAATATCGGTTTCCGTTTTAGACACGACAAAAATGGTTAACGACGCTATAGAAAAACATAAACTTTCGCCCGTATGTGCTGCTGCTATGGGTAGAACTATGACCGCGTGTACTTTTATGGCAAGCGGGCTAAAAAATAAAGGCGATAAATTGACCGTTGTTATAAAAGGGGACGGACCTTGCGGTAAAATAACCGTGTGCGGAAATGGTGACCTTCAAATGCGCGGTTCAGTAGATAACCCGATAGTTGATATTCCACTTCGTGCGGACGGAAAACTAGACGTTGGCGGTTGCGTAGGAAAAAACGGCAAAATGGTAGTTATTCGCAGTATGGGGCTTAAAGAAAGTTATACAGGCAGTAGCGAACTTGTCAGTGGCGAGATAGCCGAAGATTTTACCGCATACTACGCTTTAAGTGAGCAACAACCCACCGCAATGGCTTTAGGCGTTTTAATTGATAAAGATTTATCTTGCAAAGGTGCGGGCGGTGTTATAGTACAAGCAATGCCTTTTGCAAGTGATGAAAGTTTAATAAAAGCGGAAGAGATTGTGAAAAATCTTAAGAACATATCTTCGCTTATAGCGGAAAAAGGCGCGTTAGCCGTATTAGAAGAAAACTTCGGCAAATGTGAATATACTGAATACGAGCCTAAATATGAATGCCTTTGCAGTAGGGAATATATTGAAGAAATATTAGTATCGCTTGGCAAAGACGAACTTTTAGGTATTATAGAAGAGCAGGGCAAAGTTGAAGTAAAATGTCAGTTTTGCGAAAAGAATTACGAATTTTATAAAGAAGACGTAGAAAAACTATTTTAAGATAAACGTTCACTAATGGAAGAAAAGATACTAAAGTTTGAGCCTAATAAAAGTACGTATTTAAGCGTGTCAAAAAATTTTTTTGACAAAGGCGAAACGGAAAAGGGTGTAAATTTTCTATATGAAGCGTACGAAAAGACGGGTGACGCGGAAATTTTATCACGTATTGCCACTGAACTTTCAAAAGCGGAAATGTATGAAGCGTCTAATGAATACTGGATTAAGTATTTGCCACACGCGTCTAAAAATAAAAAGGTAAAAGCCTACGAAAATCTAAGTATAAACAATTTTCAAATAGGTAATTTTGATTTAAGCGAATATTATTTTTCAGAAAGGGTAAAGATTGAAAAGATTTCTGAAGATACGCTTATATCTTACGAAATGACGGAAGAACTTTTGAAGCGTTTTGATAAAAACGACGATTTTTACGTAGTTTACCCTTACAGCAAAAAAACTGCGTCAAAGATGGTTGAAAAGGCTACGATGCTTGCTTCAATAGGTAAAACTTGCAAGGCGGAAGAAATACTTTCAGGTATTCCAAAAGAATTTTTAAGCGAAGACGATTTTTGTTTATACGCATCGCTTGCGCTTATCAATGGCGACGACGAAAAAGCCATAAAACTATACAAGGAAACAATAGCAAGAAATGGCGAAAGCGCGTGCGCGTATGCGGGGCTTTCACGTCTTTTAACAAAAGATACCTTAAAAAGCGAATATTATTATAAAAAAGCGTTAGAACTATATGACGGCGACGTAAAAGATGCAACCTTGCTTGTAGGCTGTGCAATAGTTCACGGCGACCATAAAAATGCAAATCGTTTACTTGAAAAAGCGCGCGAAGTTAGGTTTGATGAAAGGTTAGAAAATTGCTATGCAATATCTTTTCTAAACCTAGGCAATTACCAAAAGGCAAGGGAACTTTTTATAAGGCTTAAACGCTTGTTTCCGTACGTTTATGTATATGATTTTTACCTTGATTTCACTAAAAAACTTATAGACGGCGAAGAAAAGGCGGTAAACGCTTTGCCTTTTGAATACGTTTATGGATTGCCGAGCAAAATTTTTGGTAAATACGGCGAAAAAATTGAATCAAGTTATGCCGAATTAGTAAAAAGTTATAAAAAAACAAAAAGGCTTACGGAAGATTATTTGCAGTGGGTATTCATTGCGGATAGGGAAGAACATTTCTTTTCAGTAAACGCTTTATTTTCTTATTATAACGGCAAAAAACATCAAGAATTTTTGATGGAGCGTTTAATAGACGTAAGGGTTTCTGACGAACTAAAAAGGAACGTTTTACTAAATTTATTAAACAACGGCTACCGTGGCAGAATAAATTACGTTGCGGGTGGAAGATTTAACACTATTCAAGCAAAAAAGATTTTGGCTGACGGCGATAAAACTTGTGAAAACTTAACAAGCGCGTATATTCAATGCTTATCAGAATGTGCTATTTACGCCGAAGATTATTGCGAAAAAGTTTGTGTTGCAGTTGATAAACTTTATAAAAATCGTTTTATTTTATCTGACATAAATAATATTTCGCCAAAGCATTTAAGTTTAATAATTATGTACATGAGCGGTGTGGTTGGTGAAAAACAAGTAAAAAGTTATTGCACGTTATTAGATATTGATTATAATGATGCAAAGCAAATATTAGAAAAAATTAAAGGACTAAAAAATGATAAAAATACTAGACGTTGATAAACTTTTTGATAAATACATTGAAGGTTACGTTTACGAAAACATAGGCAAGGTAAAGCCCGAAGAAATTGAAAACGAAATACCTAATTTATACCTTTCTTTCGGGGATGAAAAACTAAAGGAATTAGACGGAAAAACACCTAATACGTACTACCGTGAGTTTTCGGCTTTAGAACTTTTAACTTGTCTTAAAACTCATATAGAAAAAGGCGTTTCAGTAAGTGATTTTTTGTGCGAAGCAATAACTTCAAAAACCACTGAAACAAGTGCTATCATTAAGGAATTAGATGCTAGTGAAGACGAAGAATATATAGCATATTTAATGAATTTTATTAATGAAATGGGTATTGATGCTCCCGTTTATAAATACCTTGAATTTGCGCTTTACGATTATTCAGATAACCTAGGAGAACTTGCAACCGAATTTTTATGTAGCAAGGCAAACTCGGTTAAAGAAAGCGTTTTAGAAGCGATTTCTAGTGCGGAAGGTCGCAAGAAAGAAAGGCTTGTAGAAATACTTTCCCACGCCGAAAAAGACGATAGGATTTTTGATATTTTGATTGCGGAATTTTGCAAACATACGGACAATTTGCCCCTATACTGTTCTTTCCTTATTAAGTATGGCGACGATAGGGCACTTCCTTTTCTTATAAAGGTAATTGAAGACGAAAAAATCAATTATGCCGATTTTGAAGAACTTCGTTTTGCCATAGAAGCGCTTGGCGGGGAATACGCTAAAGAACGTGATTTTTCAAAGGATAGATTTTATAAAAAAATCAAAGGCGAAAGAAACAAAAACTTACTTAGTTAACCAAAACGGACGAAATATTTCGTCCGTTTTTTTGTATAAAAATTTTGCCGTGGTTGATAATACCTTTAAGACTTTTTTAGGAGAAGATTATGGCTAAAAGGAAAAACAAAATAAGAAAACTTTCGGATGAAGAATACGATAACTATATAATGGCGCTTAAAGATGAAGTTCCGCCTAAAATTATAAGAGAAACCGAAGGTAACGGCTAAAAAAATTCTCCCAAGCGGAGAATTTTTTTCGTTTTTATTGTAATTTTAATTTTTTTATTGTATAATAAAAACCTAATTTTAATTTAGGAAGAAAATTATGATAGAGATAAAACAAGTTGTAACTAAAAAAGACGTAAAGAAATTTGCGACCTTTCCGCTTAAATTATATAAAGGTTGTCCTTACTACGTTCCTTCGCTACGTTTAGACGAAATGAATACGTTTAATCCTAAAAAGAATAACGCTCTAAAAACTAATAAAATAAAAGGTTTTTTGTGCTATAAAGACGGGAAACTTGTTGGAAGAATAGCAGGTATAATAAACTATCAAGACAACGATATTACGGGCGAAAAACTAATAAGATTTTCACGTTTTGAATGTGTTGACGATATAGAAGTTTTCAAAGCACTTTTAGGTGCTGTTGAAAACATGGCAAAAGAAGAAGGTATGGAAATAATGCACGGTCCTTGGGGCTTTAACGATACGGACAGGGAAGGCATGCTAACCTTTGGCTTTGATAGAAGAAGCACTTATGCCGAAAACTATTATTACCCATACTTTAGCGAACGCATGAGAGAACTTGGCTATGAAGACGAATCAAAGTGGATTGAAATGTCGTTTACAATTCCTGAAACTCCATACGATAGAATTGTAAGTTTTGCTGAAAAAGTTAAAGGCAAGTTTAACGTAAAAGACGTATCTGAAACTATGTCCGTAAAACAAATTATAAAAAAATACGGCGATAGTTTGATTGATTGCTTAAACGAATCATATGGTCATTTAGACGCGTACGTACCAGTTGACGAAGGTATGAAAAAGGACTTGTTTTCATCTTTCGGTGCAGTTGTAAATAGAAAATACATAAGCATTTTAGTTGACGAGAACGATAAAGTCGTGGCATTTGGTATATGTCTTCCGTCAATTTGTAATGCTGTTCAAAAAAGCAAAGGTAAACTTTTGCCGTTTGGTATTTTTAGACTTCTTAAAGCGGTTAAAAAGCCAAAAGAACTTGAAATGGCGCTTATAGGTGTAAGAAAAGAATATAAAAATACGGGTATAAACTCGCTACTTATTTCTAAAGTTATGAAGCACGTCGTAGCAGATGGTATTGAGCATATTGAATCTAACAATATGCTAGAGCATAATTTCAATATTCAACAACAATGGAAATTTGCTGAAAGTGAAATAATTAAAAAACGCCAAACCTTCAAGAAAAAAGTTGGTGCATAAAAACAAAAGACGGAAGAACTTCCGTCTTTTTTATAAAAATTTCTTAAAAAAATCAAGGAATTTTAAATAGATGTATGGTAGAATATTAAAAAGGAGAGAGTTATGAAAAACAATCAATGCGCTCTAGAGTTAAAGAATATAGTTAAAATTTACGGGCAAGGCAGTAATTCAGTTACCGCACTAAAAAACGTTAATTTATCGTTCAGAAAAAGCGAATTCGTATCTATTTTAGGGCCGTCAGGTTGTGGAAAGACCACTCTTTTAAATATCGTGGGCGGTCTTGACCGCTACACTTCGGGGGATTTACTAATAAACGGCAAATCCACTAAAGAATTTAAGGATGCGGACTGGGATGCATATAGAAACGATAGCATAGGTTTCGTTTTTCAAAACTATAATTTAATACCTCACCAATCGGTTTTAGCGAACGTAGAACTTTCGTTAACGCTTTCGGGCGTATCAAAGGTGGAAAGACGTAAAAAGGCAAAAAAAGCGTTAAAGCAAGTAGGTTTAGAAGGATTAGAACACAAACGTCCTAATCAACTTTCGGGCGGTCAAATGCAAAGGGTTGCCATTGCAAGAGCGCTTGTAAACGACCCCGATATTATTCTTGCGGACGAACCGACGGGCGCGCTTGATAGCGAAACGAGCATTCAAGTAATGGAAATACTTAAGGCTGTATCAAAAGATAGGCTTGTTATAATGGTTACGCACAATCCTACGCTAGCGGAAGAATATTCAACCCGTATTATAAACCTTTTAGACGGCGAAAAAACGGGAGATACTAACCCTTATGAGCCTGCTACAGAAGTAGAAAAAGCACCAAAGCGCAAAATAAAATCTCAAATGAAATTTTTCACGGCGCTTGCTCTTTCACTATCTAATTTAAGGACTAAAAAAGGTAGAACAATCTTAACGTCAATAGCAGGTAGTATAGGTATAATAGGTATAGCACTAGTGCTTGCACTTTCAACAGGTTTTTCAGCATATATAAACAAACTACAAGCGGATACTTTGTCCGTTTATCCCGTAACCGTTTCGGAAGCGACTATTGATTTAACAGATTTTGAAGAATTAGTAGATAGCACGGTAACTGATGAAATGCTTGCTCAAAAACTAACCGAAAAAGTTTACGCAAAAGATATGTTTTGGAGTTTATCTAGCATGCTAAAAAGCAATAGGATAACTAGTGAATACGTATCTTACGTAAAAGATTTCGTTGATACGAAAAACGCGGTAGCAGAAGAAAAAGGCGAAGACTGGGCTTATTCACTTCAACTGGGCTACGGCTTTGATATGAACAATCACATTTATTCAAATATAGGCTTAAATAGTGGTGCAGGAACGGACTATAACGTAATGGCAGTAAACACTTTGGTTAAAATGTTCCAAGATTCTTTTGCTGACGATTTGCAAAATTCAAATATGAATATAAGCGTAGAATTCGTTAGAGAATATGTTCCTACTATGAGTGAAATACCCGACAATCAACATCTTGTTGAGTCACAGTACGACCTTATTCACGGGGACTGGGCAACGGACGTAACTGACCTAATGTTAGTTGTTGACGAATACAATCAAGTAGACGATATAACCCTTTCATTTTTAGGGTATAGAAGTATTGAAGAATTTGATAAGGAAGCGGTAAAAGTTATATTTGGCGGTGACGGCACTCTTTCTTTTGAAGAAGTTATAGGCAAGAAATTCTACTGCATAACTAACGACGCTAGATACCAAAAATTAGATGATGGTAACTATATTGAATATTGCTTTAGTGAAGATGGTTTAACTGAAAAAGCGGGCGTTACTACCTTAAACGTTAAAGGTATAGTAAGGCTAAAAGAAGGCATTAAGCAAGGCGTACTTAAAGAAGGCATTGCATATACTTCGGCTCTTACTAAAAAAGTACTTGAAGACAATATAAATTCACAAATTAACGAATACTTAAAAACTGTTGGTGACGGCAGTAACGTAAACGTATATTCCTGCCTTATGACCGAGCAAAAGATTAAAGGCGCGCTTTCACAAGCAATGGGTATAAGTCCAGACCTTATAACTAACGCGCAAGTAAAAGAACTTATGAAGTTAATTCCCGCGGTTATGAATCGTAGAACGCTTGCTGGCGACGATACGATAAACAAAATTTCGGTATATTCTTCGGGTTATGAAACGAAAGAAAGTT